>NZ_JBGMEK010000106.1:0-10812 GCF_041447265.1 Microbulbifer epialgicus | reverse complement strand
TCTGGAACTGTCAAACTATGCGTGCCTCCCCAGCAAAGCTGGGGGGTCTCCCATTTTTACTAGGAAGAGGCTGGAACCAGGTCACCTGGCCAGGCAAGCAATTCCCCACGAGCGACCAATTGGATGCCCTGGAAATTGACCATCCGATCTGGCTGCGGCGGGTAGATGGCCATGCCGGTTGGGCCAACTCCAAAGCACTACATCTCGCCGGCATAGATAAAAGCACTCAATCGCCGGAAGGCGGTGAAATCCTGAGGGATAGTAAAGGCGAGCCTACCGGCATCTTAATTGACAATGCTATGGCCCTTTTACAAAAGGCCATCCCAGCCGTCACTCTCGCCCAAGAAAAAAAGTGCCTACAGAATGCCTTCTCCCGGGCGCTCTCGCTCGGCCTCACCAGCGTACACGATGCAGGTATTAACGAGAAAACCCTGAATGCCTATCGAGAACTATCCAGAGAAGGGGCCATTCCCATACGGATGTACCCCATGTTGTCAGTAGACAGCCACAACTATGCCAAATTGCTAAAAGCTGGCCATATCGGCAGCCCCGAAGATCGACTGTATATGCGCAGTATTAAGTTATCTGCCGATGGCGCCTTGGGCAGTCGTGGTGCAGCGCTACTGGAACCCTACCACGACCACCCGGCAGAAAAAGGGCTCCTGCTCTACCCAGAAGCTAAAATGCTCTCTCTGCTTAAATTAGCCACCGACAACGACTTTCAGGTGAACGTCCATGCAATTGGCGATAGGGCCAACCATATCGTTCTCAATCACCTGGAGACACTGGATAAAACTGAAAGCCAGCAGAAGCATCGTCACCGTGTGGAGCACGCGCAGGTCATTGAAGTGAAGGATATTCCTCGCTTTACCCAGCTTAACCTGATTGCCTCCATGCAACCCACCCATGCCACCAGTGATAAAAATATGGCTGGCGACCGTTTGGGAGAGAAACGTCTAGTCGGCGCCTACGCTTGGCAAACGCTGTTGGATCAAGGTACACCAATCGCTGCCGGCTCTGATTTCCCAGTAGAGCCCGCCAATCCCCTCTTCGGCCTCCACGCAGCAGTAACTCGCCGCGACCGCCAGGGAAATCCCAGTGAAGGCTGGCGCACTGAGGAAGCGATGACCCTGGAACAAGCATTACGCGCATTCACCCTGGACGCCGCCTATGCCAGCCATCAGGAAAAAGTGATTGGAACTCTGGAGCCGGGAAAATTCGCTGACTTTATTTTGCTGGATAAAGATATTTTTGAGATAGATCCGCAGGAAATTTGGCGGGTGCAGGTTTTGCAAACCTGGGTTGAGGGGGAGAGGGTTTACCAAAAACCTCTTTAATAAGCTTACCGAACTGGAAGGCCGCAGATGTAATCCTCTACAAGATCTGCGGACATCCAGCCCTCCCACGAAGCACCTTATGGGAATATTGTTATGCAATATCACTAGATTAAACTGAGCATAAATTGAACGGTTTGACACGCCTGAAGTGATGTACTTAGATTTTTCTTTGCATAACCAAATGGACCGAATCTCTCATGATAGAAGACAGCCCGACTCTAACATTACAACGTAATTTTACCCGCCCGACTAAGACTGAATTGAGTAGGTTATGCAATACACCGACAGAGTTTATTGTCGATTGTATGGATGGGCGCGGATCGCTACATCATGCTATAAAACCCCTACTCCCAATGAAGTCTTCCATAGTTGGAGTAGCAGTAACCTGTGATTGTGGCCCAGCGGACAACCTCGGCGTACTTGGAGCGTTGGATATAGCTCAATCTGGTGACATAGTAGTAGCCTCAACAGGATCATACATGTGCACTGCAGTAATTGGCGACTTGGTGTTGGGGATGATGAAAAATAAAGGGGTGGCAGGGTTTGTCACCGACGGGCTTGTTCGTGATCTGGAAGGAATAGAACGCCTCTCATTACCCGTATTTTGCAAGGGGATCACTCCAAATTCCCCTGCCAGAAATGGCCCTGCAACGGCTGGCCTCCCTGTTAACCTTGATCGTACACATATCTGCTCAGGAGACATTATTATTGCAGACCCTGCCGGTGTCGTTGTAGTGCCTTTAGAGCAGTTGAAAGCAGTAAACACCAAGTTAGAAAAAGTAAAAAGTGCCGAGGCAACATTACAGCAAGCCGTTGAATCCGGATTAACAATCCCACCATTCTATAAAAAAATCGTCGATGCCGGCAAAGTTATCGAACTTGGCCCCTAAACTTGCCATACGAAAACAGATTAAGATACCGCACAAGAAAGTAGAGGCAGTCGCCCTTCAAGCTGAGCACGAAAATATGCGACTTACTACCAGGTCAGAAGGAAAGAATATACTGCACTCGAGACACGCTGTGAATACATCCCTGTAAGCTCATAGTCGGCATCCATGCCTCATACGGTCCCAAGCGCAGTATATTCTTCCCTTCCCCCTTTTTAGTGCGCACGGCATTATGTACACTTTGAAATGCTATGAAATATATTCAAATTTCAGAATTTGATGCTCCCATTTCCCTTCTGCTTGAAGCCGACCCATCCGAAAAGCATATACGCTCATACCTGCCGGATTCCTGGTGCTTTGCGGCCATTGATGCTGGCCACATTAAAGGCATTTGTGTTGCCAAAAAAATTAATACTACCATCGCGGAAATTTTCAATATTTCTGTTATTCCCAAATTGCAACAACAAGGAATTGGCTCTAAGCTTCTAAAATTCTCTTTTTTGGAACTTGCCTCAAAAGGTATCCAACGAGTCGAACTCGGCACAGGCACTTTTGGTCATCAGTTGAGCTTCTACCAACGTCTCGGTTTCAGAGTTGACTCTATTATCAAAGATCATTTTCTAAATAATTATGATCAGCCAATTATTGAAAATGGTTTACGGCACAAAGATATGCTGAAGCTCTATATCAATCTCGATCAGGTTAGGTAGCAAGGCGTAAAGTGCGGCAGCCAAAGCTGTGTACCTTTTATGATTGTGGCCAGTTACTACCATAGTGTTTCAGTGCTATTAGGCATGAAGCATAGTGGGATTCCTAAATGTGAAAATTCTCTCAGCAATAGCCCAACTGGGCGTAGCCAATAAAAAAGCCGCATCAAAGGATGCGGCTTTTTATGAAACATCAACTAAGCCCTTAGCCTTCCTTTTTCTTCGGTACCGGGAAACCACGATCGCGCATTAGCGCTTCGATATTGGCATCACGGCCACGGAAAGCGCGGTAGGCATCGGCAGGGTCTATTGCGTTGCGTGGTGCAAACAGGTGTTCAACCAGTTTGGCTGCCACGCCCTTATCGTAGAAACCACCTTTAGACTCAGCAAACGCTTCAGAAGCATCAGAAGTCAGCACATCTGCCCACATGTAACCGTAGTAACCGGCAGAGTAACCCTCACCAGAGAAAATATGACCGAAGTGCGGCGTGCGGTGACGCATTACCAGTTCTTTCGGCATCCCCAGCTTGTCCAGGGTCTCACGCTCGAACTTGTCCGGGTCTATACCTTCTGGATCGGCGGTGTGGAACTTCAAATCCACCAGTGCAGAAGCCAGGTATTCAGTAGTAGCAAAGCCCTGATTAAACTTGGCTGCTTTCTTGATCTTAGCAACCAGGTCTGCAGGGATTGGCTCACCAGTTTTGTAATGCACCAGGTAGTTATCGATAACAGCATCGGTGGACAGCCAGCGCTCCAACAGCTGGGACTGGAACTCGGTGTAATCACGTACGCCGCTGTTCAGGGTCGGGTAGGTCACATTGGATGCGAGGAAGTGCAACGCGTGGCCAAACTCGTGGAAGAAAGTCTGCGCATCGTCCCAACTTACCAGTACAGGCTCGCCCGGCGCGCCTTTGATAAAGTTGGAGTTATTGGAAGACAGTACATTCTTCTTGCCATCAAAGGTGGAGTGGTCACGGTACATGGTGGCCCAAGCTCCGGAACGCTTACCAGCGCGGGCGAATGGGTCCAGATACCAAAGGCCGATATGCTCACCACTGGTCTTATCGGTCACTTCCCAGACTTTAACGTCTTCGTGGAATACGGGCACTGAGCCCTCTTTCACCGGGGTGAACTTGAAGTTGAACAGCTCACCAGCCACGTAAAACATGGCTTCACGCAGGTTGTCCAGCTGCAGGTACTGCTTAACCTCATCAGAGTTCAGGTCGTACTTGGCTTTACGAACCTTCTCCGCATAGTAGCGGTAGTCCCAGGGCTCAATGGTGATATTGGCTTTCTCTGCATCGGCTACGGCCTGCATATCAGCCACTTCTTCTTTCACACGGGCAACCGCTGCTGGCCATACGGCCTCCATCAGCTCCATAGCGCGCTCAGGAGTTTTCGCCATACGGTCCTGCAGGCGCCATTCAGCGTAGTTATCAAAGCCCTGCAGACCCACGCGCTCATCACGCAGCTTCAGGATCTCGGCAATGATCGCGTTGTTATCATGCTCATCGCCATTGTCGCCACGGCTGTAATAGTTGGTCCACACCTGCTTACGCAACTCGCGGTTATCGGAGTAAGTCAGGAATGGGTCCATGGAGGAACGGGTATTGGTAATCGCGTACTTACCCTTCTCGCCCTTCTCTTCTGCCAGTGCTGCCGCAGCTGCAACAAAGGACTCCGGCAGACCGGCCAACTGATCTTTGGTCAGGAAGAGATCATAGCCTTCCTCATCTGCCAGCACGTTGTTAGAGAACTTGGTGTAAAGCTCTGCCAGGCGCTTATTGATTTCTGCATAGCGCTCCTTGGCCTCACCCTGTATGGTGGCGCCATTGGTCGAGAACTGGGTGTAGATCAGCTCAACAACACGCTTTTGTTCGGCATCCAGATCCATAGACTCACGCTGGTCATAGATGGCCTTGATGCGCTTGAACAGGGCTTCATTTTGGTAAATTTTGGACTCGTAATCAGCCCACAGAGGTGCCAGCTCCTGCTGAACCTTACGAAACTCTGGAGAAGACATATTAGCGGCCCAGATGCCGTAGTACGCAGTTGCACGGCCCAGTTCAGCACCACCGCGCTCCATCGGCACAATAGTATTGGCGAAGGTGGGCTTATTAGGGCTGGTAGCAATCGCATCAAGCTCAGCTAGATTGATCTCGATACCCTTCTCAATCGCGGGCTTGAGATCTTTCAGGTTCATCTTGTCAAACGCAGGTACACCACTGTAGGGACCAGTCCACTCTGCCAGAAGCATGTTGCTGGTGTGCTCTGGGGTTACAGCCATGGACTCTTCAGCTTTCACAGTGTCTTTAGCTACCTCAGCCTGCTTGGCCTTTTCACCACAACCGCCCACAACCGCCATGGATGCGGCTACGGCTAGTGCGATCATTGTCTGACGCATTTGCTATCTCCTCTAAGATAGAGTTTTTAATAGTTGTAAGGCCGGCAGTTTAACCCCACTTGGCCCACTCGGGCCAATTTTTGCGCTCCAGCCGGCAATAGGTGCGGCGGGTTGAGCTGTGCATGCGACAACTCCCACCCCAGAGAACCTGCCTTGCACAGTTCGGAAAGAAGGGAGGCAAGTAATAGTTAACGACTTTTTAGGTACATTCTTTAAACACATGCCACCTGTAATTACCAGCCAACCAGCTTAGCCTTAAATAAGTCGAAACTTTAGGAAAGAATAACCGGCAAGCGCCAATGCCACTCCAAAAGGCAATAAATTAACCACAGATCAATGTTTACTCATTGGATAAAAATTTATTACTTCTTAAGCATTTTTTAATGGCCTATCTTCCTAAACTGAGGGAGATAAAAGAATAGAAAGTCTCTGTCTACATAACCCCCAAGTAAGTTCCATCCGATTCACCGCTCCAGTGTGACCAGGGCCAATCCAATCTCGCTGCTCCTCACTACCACCCTTGCTCATTCACAAACAACTGTATTGAGACCCAGTCACAAAGTGAATTAGCAGGGAAATAATTACTGATTGGTCGGAATTAAAGATGGCTCTACTCACGCGACACACTGTAAATACACCCTTGTACACCCGTAATCAGCATCCACGCCTTATACGGGAGTGGAGTGCATTCTTTTTTCCAAGTCTTTTTAGCAAGAGAGTTAAACAATCTAACCGATGATATATAGATTAAGATACTGATAACGACGAACCGAATGACAGGAATGATCATGTCCACTAACAAAGAGCACACTCTATTTGATCATCGGTACATCAGGGTCCAGCAAACGAGGGTAATAAACGATCACTGTAAGCGCGAGCACATCATAAATGGCATGCCAGACCATCACTCCCAGCAGGCTGCCAGTCTTCTGGTAAGCAATTCCCAAAACCAGACCTACCACCATTGTCATCAGGAAATAAGTAAATGACGCCCAGTGTAGAAGCCCAAATATTAATGAGGCTCCTAACAGCCCCAATAATGGAGAACTCAACTGTGATAACCAGGTTTGTAGGAATCCACGAAACAAAAATTCCTCACAAACACCCGCAGCTATTGACAGCAAGACAATCTGCGCAGTCGAAATACCAGAAAACAGTGAAGTCAGCTGCGAGCAGTGGCCACGCAGTGTATGGCCCAAAGACGTAGGTGAGCGGGCCAAAACTACTACAGCAGCGAAACAGATCATCGCTCCAATAAAGCCCCAAATTACTGATCGCACCGGAACAATACCCAAGAGAGAAACTTCAACCCCAGACAATTTAATCGCGATCAGGGCAACTAGCAGGCATCCCGCCTCTATCCACATCATGATGGAAAAAATACGCGTACTACTCATTGTCATATCTGACTTTTCTCCTTCCGACATAGACCCCAGTCCCATAAGCTCCCTTTAGTACGTATAGCAATGTTTATGTTTGCGAATATCACGGCTTGACCAATATGAACAGACGATTCAGCAATAGCTACTGATTGCCGGCCCGTACATCACCGATAACAGATTTGAGACTGACCTGGCCAGAGGGCGCCACCATCAGCTCTGCCACTCCCCCCTCTCGCAGATCCTTCTCTAACTGCAGCGCCTGTTCCTTGGGGGCAAAGTAAGCCTCTATCCCGTACTTAACACGGTAGCTCTCATGGTTACGCCAGGGCCTTGCATTAGCAATACGTCCTTTGAGAAATACGCCCTCAATCGGTTTCTGTAAACTAGCTGAGGAGAATTTATATAGGCCGGAGCCTGATTGTTTCAGGGAAACATAAACCACCTCCCCCTGGCGCACCAATCTATCAGTCGGCAGCGCTGATTTCTTAATCTCGGAAAATCCATAATTCAGACGAGCATAATTGCCGCGGAACATGGAACGGGGGCCAACCGGGATGGTCTTCACGTGAATCGGCTCACCGGTCAAGAACGGGACCTGGGCCTTTACGAAAAGGCCTGTGAGGATCAAAAATTGTGCGGCAATCGCTACAATCAAGGCAAAAATGACTCCACGCCTCATCGTACTCCCTCCCTACCCTGGTGGAACTTCCAATATTTAGCCGCCCCCAATAACAGTCCGGCAAACAGGATAAAGATCAGGGCCGAACCCAGGTAATCGCCGATTAGATCGATATAGCGCAATAAGGCGGTAAGCAATATCGCCATTACCCCAAGGAAGAAATAGTGAGAAACACCATCGTAAATGCCGCGATAAATCAGCCAGATGCCGCTACCGATCAACACCAAGTTAGTGGCCACCTGCAAATATACTGCTAGATCTTTATTGCCACCAATGCTCACCAGGACCAGGGCAATGGTTGTCAGCGCTAGTAGGATACCAGTGGATATCAGCCGTCGTGTCGGCACAGCCAGTGCCAGGGTAGCTGTACCCACAGCTGCCACTACCAACCACATGGACCACAAGTGATCCCAGCCCGCATTAATCAGTGATTCCCAAGGGGAAGCAAAGCTGAAAAGCAATAAAGTGATCAGTGCAAAACGCAGGCACCAGACCGAGATCACCGCCGCATAATCCTGGGCAATCGTGGTTTTCTTCAAGGCCAGCCAGTGTCCGAATGAGTACAGGAGTGCAAACAAGAAAATTGCCACAGCTAGATTTTCTGGGTGCAGATCCAGTTTGAATCCCTGCGCCTGCACTCTCCAGAATTCCGACAGGGAATATTCGATCCAGAAACCAATGCTCACCAGGAAGACCAGCAAGAGCGAGATACTCCCGCGCCCGCGCATCAGCACAAAGAGGGAAGTCAGAATAAATAGTGGGAACCACATCGGGTAGTAACCCATGCTCACCTGCAAATAGAACCAAACCAATGCCAGCGCATTGGCCTGTAACGCTATCCAGGGACTCCGTGTAATCAAGGCAAACGGCAAGCAGCCCAGCGCCCACCAGAAAACCCCATCAGGCATATGTTCGCCCAGATGATAAATCTGAGAGATAAGAATAATTGAAGCTCCGAAGAAGAAATTCCCCAGAAGAAAGAGCCCTTCACCTGTACGAGGGTTACGCTTGAGATAAACCCACAACCCAATACATTGGGTGGCGACTGTGAGTACAACCAACCCTCCCATACGTAGAGCGCGGGGGATCTCATCCCAGTTGGCACTTATCAGAGTAATCACCGCAAGGGCGATAAACAGGTAGGCAAGGCCCACTAATACGTTGTATCCCCATGAACGCTGTTGCGCCCGGTGATAATCCACCCCATAGCGCTCACAGATTTGTTCGGCCTGGGCCTCACTGATCACACCAACTTCCACCCACACCCCGGCTTCACGCGCCAAGTCATGCTTTAACAATCGAATCAATCGCATATCACCGCCCTGCGGATAACT
Organism: Microbulbifer epialgicus; assembly: GCF_041447265.1. Classification (NCBI taxonomy): domain Bacteria; kingdom Pseudomonadati; phylum Pseudomonadota; class Gammaproteobacteria; order Cellvibrionales; family Microbulbiferaceae; genus Microbulbifer; species Microbulbifer epialgicus. The sequence goes on along the minus strand of NZ_JBGMEK010000106.1, from coordinate 2,082 downwards.
GTCAATTGCCGGGGCAATCCACTGTTCACACCCTGCAACAGTATCGAGTATCTCTAAAGTCGCTACCACCGACAATGAACAACCCCAGATAGCTGGAGGCTATCTGCCATATTGATATTGTTAACTTCTATTAGAGTCAGCGCTCTAATAGCATGCACCCCATCAAAAACACAGACAACCAACGGAATATCTAAAGGAGCTATTCATGTCTCGTTATATCGAATCCGAACTCAAACCATTCAACGCTAAGGCCTACCAAAACGGTGAGTTTCATGACATCAGTGATGAAGACGTAAAAGGCAAGTGGGCAGTATTCTTCTTCTATCCCGCAGATTTCACTTTTGTGTGCCCCACTGAGCTAGGTGATCTTGCAGACAATTACGAAGCTTTCAAAAAGTTGGATGTGGAGATCTATTCTGTGTCCACTGACACACACTTCACTCACAAAGCCTGGCATGATTCCTCCGACACCATCAACAAGATCCAGTACCCAATGATTGGCGACCCCACCGGCACCATCACCCGTAACTTTGGCGTGATGATCGAAGAAAAAGGTATCGCAGACCGCGGCACCTTCGTGATCGATCCGGAAGGTCGTATCCAGATCGTCGAAATTACTGCCGGCAGTATCGGCCGCGACGCAGGTGAACTACTGCGCAAAATCAAAGCAGCCCAGTACGTTGCCGCGCATCCCGGTGAAGTCTGCCCAGCCAAGTGGAAGGAGGGCGAAGAAACCCTGGCACCATCCCTCGACTTGATTGGTAAGATATAAGATTTCCCAAGCCCTCACAGGATTGGACCTGATTATGCCCACCTTTTGGTGGGCATAATCACCCTTCATACTTTTTACACAAAGGCTAGATGTAATCACCATTTCTTTTCATAATTATCCTCAATTAACTCCAAAATAATTTTCTAATATTGTCAACAATGGATTCTCAATGCATTTGTGACTGTGAGCTGCAATATTGCAAGCGACAACCAACAGAAATGGAGTTTTTAATGAAGACTAAACGCCTGAGATCTGCCACCACCTTTCCAATTTTTCAAATTATAACAAGCGGATTACTGATATCACCTTACGTCTTTGCAGTTGAATGTTACGACACCATAACCTCTCCCACGCTACTATCAGAGGAGATAAACTGCCCACTATCAGCTGACACCCCTCAGGCACTAACCATCATAGGGCCATCCGGTAGCCTAACAATGCTGGAAGGCGGCAAAGTTACCTGCACTACCAGCACCAGTGAAAGCGGGAAACCCAAAGTAGGGGTTGGCAGTATGTCTGTTGGAGGTTGGGCAGAGATAACTAAAGATGGCGAGGTGACATCTGGAAACTGGGCACAAGAAGAGGCACCCGCAATTCTGAAAAGGAGCATCTATACAGTAGAAGAGAAAATGAATCTATTCAGAGTAAGAGCTGGAGTTCTAATAGAGGGAAATTCTGCGAGTATAACTGGGGGAGAAATCGAAGGCTGCCCAACTGGCATAAACGTTCAAGGCCTGGGATCACATACTATCACAGGCATAAAAATATTAAATTCAGAATATAATGGAATTATAATGCGAAGCAGCCACAATAAAATTTCCAACAATGAAATATCTGGAATTATTAGGCCTCGCGGATACGGAATAATGATAGAAACGGGGAGCTATAACAATACGATTACCAATAATTATATTAGTGCCACTTCAGGAGCTGCTCTACACTCTCAGGGAAATCATACAACAATCACAAAGAATGAAATAGTAAACAATCAAGGACACGGAATTGTCCTGGCACCTATAGCAAGCAACAGCGCAGTTACTCACAACCAAATATCATTCAATAAATATGACGGAGTGTTGTGGTCAAGTCCAGCCGGACACCTCTTTAAGCACATTTCTCAAATTCGATGGGGGTTACATCCCCCAGCGTTGTATGTATTCTGCGTGAGTTGTAATAAGCAATATAGGCTCTCACATCTGTTATCGCATCCTCCCTTGTTGTATAGAGATTTCCCGTTAACCACTCTCGTTTTAGGCTGCTAAAAAAGCGTTCAGTCGGTGCGTTGTCCCAACAATTTCCCCTACGGCTCA
>NZ_JBGMEK010000105.1:0-10998 GCF_041447265.1 Microbulbifer epialgicus | reverse complement strand
TCTGGAACTGTCAAACTATGCGTGCCTCCCCAGCAAAGCTGGGGGGTCTCCCATTTTTACTAGGAGGGAATCCAAATCCCAAAACTCAGAGATTAAAAGCGTTAAGACGTCGGCCTCGCATTTAACTGCAGATCGCTCATCTGCCAACAGCCACCCCAAAAAGAAACAAAAAAATCCCACAAGTAACATCTTCTTATTCTCAACGAACTTAGTGACAAACTCACCAAACAGCATAACCTTCAGTTTCGGCGCCCATATCACCACCCTTCTGACAAAACTTCACGCTTTTAAATTACAGGCAATATAACCCAGAAAATCACCCGCCAATATTTTGCCAATCATCACAATTTCACTGAGAAAACACGCATATTTATCAACACCTAAAATCTGCCAATGCCGCTGCATACAAAAGTATTAAAAGTACAGCTGCGTATTTTCAGAAAATATCTACAGGGAAGTGGGGATCGGGAAGCGAGTACCTTTATTTCATCGCGCGCTTCTATTCCAAAAAACAGGACCCAGCTCTTCTTCTCCAATAGATAACAAAAATATTTTGTTTTCGGAGACCGCTACCATGCAAAAAATACATTTCACTGTATTTTTTTTCTCACTACTACTATTGAGCGCTTGCGGCTCAGATGGCGGTAGAGGGAATGCCGCCCAAGACTTATTCCCGGATGCTAGCACTTCAGACACAGATGGAGATGGTGTCGAAGACAAGAATGACAATTGCCCGCAGACTTCTAATTCAGATCAAACTGACAGTGATAGCGACGGTGCAGGCGACGCCTGCGATAACGACGATGACAATGACAAGCATCCCGATTCCGAAGACAACTGTCCGCAAGTAGAAAATTCCGACCAAGCAGATAGCGACAATGACGGGGTTGGCAATGCCTGTGATGAAGACCTGGATGACGATGGAATAGTCAACGACAGCGATAACTGCCCCGCTGCACCCAATCACGAGCAGGGGGATATCGACAACGATGGGGTTGGCGATGTCTGTGACAATGACAGGGACGGTGATGATATCACCAATACCCTGGATAACTGCCCGAATGCTGCCAACTCAGATCAAGCTGATCAGGATACCGATGGAATTGGCGATATTTGTGATACCGATAATGACAGCGATAATGACGGCCTGGACGATGGTGTAGATAACTGTCCACAAACTTCCAATGCAGATCAAAGTGACATCGACGGAGATAATATCGGTGATGCCTGTGATCGGGATGATGATGGCGACGGTTTAGATGACAATACCGATAACTGTCCCGGTACCGCTAATGTCTCCCAAGGGGACCAGGATAACGACGGCATCGGTGATGTCTGCGACTCCGACCGAGACAATGATGGCGTTGAAAACCCAAGTGATAATTGCCCCACTATCTCAAACTCCGACCAAAGTGATATCGACTCCGATGGCAAAGGCGATCTATGCGATAGCGATGATGACGCCGACGGTATCAACGACGAATCAGACAACTGCCCTGCCAATGCCAATGCTGACCAAACAGATACCGACAGCGATGGCAGCGGAGATGCTTGCGATAGTGATCGTGATAATGATGGCGTAGATAATGACAGCGATAACTGCCCTCTGGACCCTAATGAAAACCAGGCAGACGCCGATGGCGATGGTTATGGCGACATCTGTGACGATAACATTGATATTGATGGCGATTTTATTCCGGACAGTGTCGACAATTGTGTAAATACCCCTAATCCTGGCCAGCTCGACCAGGATGCCGACGGTATCGGCAATGCTTGTGATACCGATCTAGATGGGGACAACGTCAACAACGAGATTGACAACTGCCCCAATATCCCTAACCAAGGCCAAGCAAACAATGATGACGATGGCCAGGGCGATATTTGTGATACCGACGATGACAACGATGGTGTAAACGACCTCATCGATAATTGTCACTTCACCCCGAATGCCGACCAAGCCGACACCGATGGTGATTCCATTGGAGACAACTGTGATATAGATCTGGATGGTGATGGCGTTTTAAATGAAGACGACAACTGCCCGAGTGTCCCCAATACATTCCAGCGGGACCAAGACAACGACGGCATCGGCGATGCCTGTGATACCGACAGTGACAGCGATGATGACGGCTACGACGATGGTGAGGACAATTGCCCGACAACCCCGAACTCCAATCAGAGCGATCAGGATGGAGACAATATCGGTGATGCTTGCGATAGTGATCTTGATGGTGACAACACTGACAACAGCAATGACAATTGCCCTTTCATCCCGAATGATCAAAGCGATAGTGACAACGATGGTACTGGTGATGCCTGTGATGAAGATGATGACGATGTGGATAACGATGGAGTAAAAGACGACATAGATAACTGCCTCACTATCGCCAATCCCCTTCAAAACAACACAGATGGAGATCTCTGGGGAGACCGGTGTGACCCGGACGTAGATAACGATTTACTAGAGAATGATATCGACAACTGTCCACAGACCAGCAATCGATTACAGGAAGACTCGGACAACGACGGAGTTGGTGACGCTTGCGACTTCGACAATGTTCTTTCCTGTACTTCCTTCGAAGGCCTCGAAGTTATGGATGGCGTCAATGTCGAACTGGCTCACGGCATAAGTGCGCCCTGTGATGGCTGCTCGGTAACGGCTGTCGATCGGGTTACCAACGGGATTCTCTCCGATGCCGCAAGAATGGCAGTGGTTAAAGGGGCAGGGGGAGATGTCTATATCCAGATCAATCACGACATGGTGAAAACCGGTCGCTTTATGATCGGGTTCCTGGTGGAGAATGCAAACTCACTGCTGGACACCATTTACCTGGATAGTATCGCTATCAGCACCTACCTGAATGGCACTGCCACCGGTGAAACTACCAGCGGCTATATGTTGGCGCCTTTCAAAGTGAATGGCGCGCACAACCACCGCCTGTTGATCGCCACCACCACTGCAGACTTTAATCAGGTACGTCTGAGCTTGAAAGGACTGGGGCTAAGCAACAATCTCTTGGATGTCTACCTAGCCTGTGCAGTACCGGTAAATCAACCGTAACAACTTCAGTAACCATAACAGCAGCAGCGTCTTGATGGCGCTGCTGCTTTTTTATTTCAAAATAAAAAGTTTTTCCAAAAAAAGTCAGATCAGATTTATGTCCGAGTTGAAATCCTTCAACTCTTCCTTACCCTCCTTCCACCAGCACCCACAATTCCACGAAAAAATAATCCAGCAAGAACCTCATTCAGCACGAGTTAAGCAAGTCTCATAGATACTAATCAAAATTTGGGTCAGCAATAACAATACTTGCTATTCACTTTGTGCGATCGTCCAAAAACACTCTTCACCCAAATTATTACTAAAACAAACCATTCAGACAGCTTCGCATTAAAAACAGGGGTATCCAGCTGACTGCGTTCAAACTTTGTAAGAGGACTTCTATGAACATTTGACAAACTAACTTTTAGTACGGCCGACCTAAGCCACCCCCAAGTGAAACAAGGAAGACACATCATGAAATGAACTCAGCTCCACGCAACACTAATCCGTTTTTTGCAATTACAACCATATTAATATCCAGCTGCGGAAATGGAATGTACGACAAAAATGAAGTAAATTGGAGTAATGAATCAGAACCACCCACCGCAATCATCAAGACTGGCATGAGGTCAAAGATTGATAGATTAATCAAAAAAACCATGGAAGATAACGCTATCCCAGGTATGGCAGTTGCCGTTATCTCCAACCCAGAGATGCCCGTAATATGGTCGAAAGGTCACTAGAAATACCCCCTTCGGGTTGGCCTCTGTAAGCAAAGCAGTAATGGGGACGGCAATCGCTAAAGCACAAGAAAATGGAAACCTGCACCTGGAACAGGAGGTACAAACGCTACTGGCCAATGAGAACTTTCGCATTGACAACCCTGACTCCCATCCTATTACTCTGAGACATCTGATCACTCATCAATCTGGTATTGATGATAGCCAAGCCTACCTGTGTAGTTACTATATTGATCATGGTGATGGCACCCACACAAAGTTGGTTAACCTCAGAGACGCTGGATTTTGCCCTGAAAGCAGCCCGATTACCCTGAATGGTTTTCTAGCGGCTTATCTTGATAATGGAGGAGAATTTTACAATCTGGAGCAGAATTTTACTGGGCAAACACCGGGCCAGGAATACCTCTACTCAAATATCGGTGCATCATTAGCTGGTTATGCAATGAAGGTTGCTACTGGTTTCTCCTTAGCCGATTATGCACAGAGAGAAATATTTACCCCCCCTGGGCATGAATAATACAAGCTGGCGACTTACTGACCTGGCCCCAAATAATGTAGCAACTCCTCACTACATCATCGAAACCAGCTTAGCTCCATTACCCTTCTATGATCTAGCAACCTAGCCAGATGGGGGCTTAAAAAGCAGCGTGTCAGATATGGCATTATTTTTAGCCACCATAATGAATGATGGAGAGCTGATATCAAGGAAATCAGATATAAGATTTCTAGAAGCTGACTCTGTAACTCAGATGCTAACTCCAGTTAATGGAGACGTTGGTATTTTCTGGCCTACAAACTGGATATGGAACTATGGTGGAGAGGATCACTACCTAATCGGCCATAATGGCGCCGACCCCGGATATTTTTCCTACTTGGTTTTTCATCCTATTGATAAAGTTGGCGTAGTACTTTTAGCTAACACTGATAGGGATTATGTGAATTTAGAGAGCGTCAAGTCAGTAATCAAAGCACTATTTAAATCAGCCAAAGGGCTTAAAAAAGACAAGCATTAAACCTGACCATCACAAAAATGGTAATTTTACGGCGGCTCAATATCTTACACAACTTGAGCCGTCAAATAAAAACCCATAAACGATTCTCATCTGTAGCAGACAAACTTGAAAGAACTGCAAATCAATTGGGTTTTTTAAACTTTCAGAAAGTCACTAAGCACATCAGGTCAAAAAGTTCATTTTACTCAATCAATTCATCTTCAATGTACTATCATTTAGGCTTAAATCATGCCATATGGACAATGAGATGATTAAACAGGCAGCAGGTCATATTCTATTTTTAGCTGCATTATACACTTTACTTACTCCTTCACCTATTCATGCATGCTCACGTGGAATTTGGAAAAATGAACAGGGGGTATTTGCTGCCAGGACTATGGACTGGGGCCATTCATTTAATGATGCCCTATTAATTAACCCGCGAGGCATGGAGATGGTTGGCGAGGAGGGCAAGAATCCAGCTAAGTGGACCTCCAAATATGGCAGCGTTGTACAAAGTATTATCCCATATGCTCGCCAGTTCGGATTTTCAGAAAATGATGGTGCCACAGATGGTATTAATGAAAAGGGGTTGGCAGCTCATATTCTTTACTTGGGTGAAACTCGGTACTCAGAACCCAATAATGTACCCGGAATATCCTATATGCGCTGGCTGCGCTTTATATTAGATAATTATGCCAATGTGGCGGATGCCGTTGAAGGCATGAAAAAAGTACGAATATCTCCAGTAAAAGTGGGAGAAGAAGTACTCGGTGCCCATATGGCAATAGAAGACCCAACGGGTGACTCAGCCATATTTGAAATCATTAATGGAAAATTGATCGTACACCATGGTAAAAAATATACAGTAATGACCAATGACCCGCCCTATGACTGGCAATTGGTAAACCTTCCTTTCTATCAAGGATTCGGCGGCAATAAATCAGTTCCTGGAGGCATCGAAGGAGCTGACCGTTTTGTTCGATTATCCTATTACCTGAAGCACCTTCCGGAACCAAGTAATGATATCCAAGCAGCTGGCTATATCCTTAGCGCAATTCGTACTGTTACTGTGCCCTTCGGCGCACCCTATAGCCGGGTCGGAGCTAGTGGAGAAATTAAAGAGGACGCCACTTACCCGACCTGGTGGCTTTCACTAATGGACTTAGATAAGAAGATTTACTATTTTAACTGGGTGAAAAATCCAAATATTATCTGGGTAGACTTAAATAATATCGATTTTTCAAACAAAAAAGGAAAGCGTATTATTGACCCTAAAAATCCAGATCTGGTTGGAGATATTACCGGCGCCTTTAAGTCGCTATGAGTCTGGTAATTGAACTACTACATTAATTACATGAAACCTGCTGAAACCATCAAGGGGAACTCGGTCAGTCAGAATAGCGCGGATTCAATCTTGAAGTGTATACCGCTTATGTGTACTAGTTGAGACTTGATCTGACAGTTACCGGTTTTTCAGTAGGAGTTCTGTCAGGTTAAGTCTGTATTCTGCGTCGCCGGCCTGTGCGAGCTTATGCGGCACAGGCCGGCCCTCGGTCAGCGCGTAGACCAGGCGTTCCACTGCCCGAACCTCACCGCCGCCAGGTTACCGCGGGGATCTGCTCCGGCAGTGCTGCCAGCCCCTGGTCGCCTTGCAGCCACTGCCCCCAGGCTCAGGTTGTAACTGCGCATCAGTGGCAGGATTTCCGAGGGTGCCAGCTTGCCCCAGTCAGACTCCAGCGCACACACCCGGTCTACCGACAGGCCACTGGCGTCGGCGATGTCACCCTGGCGGGTACTGCTGGCCTGCCGGGATGCCACCAGCCGGCGCCCCGGCGTTAAATCGCGCCAGTCGGCAGGCAATTTTGCCCAAAGTTTTGGACGTTTCATTCCAAACCACAGAAAAACAGGAAGTATTCAGAAATATTTTAGTAATTTGGCCCACCGGTGGGCCAGCCATATTGGAGTTGTGACCGGCTTGACAGTTAATGTGGCCAGGTTGATAGATCGCAATTGCGAAGGGAAGTATCGATGAAGGAAAACAATAAGATTATTCGTCTTAAGGATGGGCCCGCCCCTTGCCGCGCCAGCGTGGACAAGGCAAAAACCGTGGCCCTGTACATTGCCAAACGCCTGGGTGCTAATTCAGAACAGGCCAAAGCCGCAGTATGCGCGGCAGCGCGCGGCGCCAAAGGGGAGAAACCGATGCAGAAAAGCTGCTACTGTGCGCAGCGGCCGACGGTAAGAGTATAAGATTTGGGGCGGCAAGCCGCCCCGTCTCCCAATTGAGCTAGCGGGGTCACTGGGAGTAAGCCCCCACCGTTCGGCCCCAGTGTACCGCCCCCCCCCAGCGGCGCCATCCCCAGGTGTCGCTACTTTCCACCCCTCTTACTCTCAAAAACCCGGGTTTGCGGCAGGCAACCTTTGACATACGCGCAGATTTGCATAGGCCGTGCATATCTGCGCGGCTTTATGCTAGTATTCATTTTGAATATTCAGTGGTACTTATGAATATTCATCACCCCGTGAGTGAGTACTAGAAATTATTATTTTTATAACAATCAGCAGGCAGAGGGCGACACATGGCTAATACCAGCATGACCTTAGGCGCGCACTGGGAAGCGTTCATACGCGACCAGGTGGGATCGGGCCGTTACGGTTCTGCGAGCGAAGTGGTTAGGGATGCCTTAAGGCAGATGGAAGAAAAACAAAGCCAGTTGGAGGCATTGCGTGAGCACCTGTCTAAAGGGATGGCTCAGGCCCAGCGAGGTGAGTTTTCTGATCTGACGCCGGAGGGTATTGAACGGCAACTGGATCTAGAGGATCAGATTTCCAATGGTAGGATTTCAAATAACGAATAATGCGGCTGAAGATGTAATGGATATCGCCCGCTATGGGCGTAAACACTGGGGAGCCGAGAGGGCGCGCTCGTACACGCAGGATCTGTACGAGCGCTTTCAATGGCTGGCAAACTTTCCCGCGGCAGGGCTGCAGCGGGAGGACATAGGCGAAGGATACCGCTCTTACCCGCATAAGAGCCACGTGGTGTACTACACAAGGCTCAGTGGGGAGCAGATCGCAATACTGGGCGTACTGCATGGTAAAGCCGATCCGCTGAAACACTTTCCAATTGGTGACGACTGGGCAAGCAGTATCAGTGATGTAGAGAGTTAACTCGTTACCACTGCACCGGCCAGATAAACCGCCCATGAGGCGGTTTTTTTGTGCCCTACCCTTCCGCGTTTGAAGCGCGAAGGGGCGAGCAAACTTTAGTTTGTGAGTTCTTCAGCACACGTTTTTTGAGCATCCTGCCGGTGCTTGTTAGGCTGCACCCCCAAACGCCCAGGACACGGGCGGGAAAATTATTGAAGCCAAACTTCCGTCACTACTGGAAACCCTAAGTCCGGTGAACAGCCAGTTAGCGCAAGGTTGACATCTTTTCCCGTTGCATGAGCGCTAAGAATTGCTGAATAGCTAGATTTGCTTAAGATGCTATCGCTCAATTCTAAGTAAAGATACTCGGAATTTGAGCACTTTCCCGGGTTACTTGCCCCAGCCTGAGTAATTAATATACGAGTGTCTTGGATTCTAATTTTTTCGATCTTCCCAGAACTCCTCCCATCATATGCGAACGAAACATTAGATGTTGCGACAAGGAGTAGAGCAATTAGCAATTTTCTCATGATATTTGAATGACCTCTTTGATCAAATAGTAACCAGGCATGGTGAGCCCAGGCTCAAATCACCTGCTGCAACCACTTTCTCTTGCAGCGATTTTACATGCAATTAAATCAATAGAGGCGGGGAAATTGTCTTGTGAAAGGGTCGCATTTCAAACGCGGCCCCTCCAACCCCCTTAAATCACGGCTGTTTTGGCAACCCCCCCTTTCGCTGCCGCCCGCACAGCAACCCGTGCAGCTTGGCCAGCCCCTTGCCGCTAGCGCATCAACGGAAATCCCGATACTCTGGCACTATATCTTGCACGTTAAGGACAATGGCAAATCGTAAAAATGGATATTTTTACACGATTTAATAGAAAGCACCTTCAGGATAGGCAGATAGATACGCTTATCGGATTGAGTAAGGGAATAGCCGCTGATGGCTTGGTAAATCAAAGTGAGGCTGAATTCCTCCACGACTGGCTTTATCAAAACAGCGAGACAAAGAACCCTATTATCTTAAACCTTTTAGATAAGGTTTCCGGGATGTTATCCGATGGGGTGCTTGATAAAGAAGAGTCTGCGGAATTACTCGCAATCCTAGAGTCCATATCCGGTGAAATCTCCGAGTATGGGGAGGTTCCGAAGACATCCACCTTACCGATTTGCACCCCGCCCCCAAGCATACATTTCATCGGGAAAGCATTCCTATTTACTGGCACCTGTGCCTATGGCTCGCGCAAAGAGTGTCAAGAGGTCATTGACTCTCTAGGAGGGGTCAACGCCCCTAGAGTAACCAAGAGTTTGGATTACCTGGTTTTAGGCACCTATGTGACAGATTCTTGGATACATGAAAGTTTTGGGAGGAAGATCGAGAAAGCGGTTGAATATCGTGATTCCGGCCTTCCACTAGCAATAGTGACAGAAGAGCATTGGGCAAACGAAGCCAGGCTGTAGACGGGAATGAGGTACATCCTTAGGGAAACAAGGGATTTGTGCGAGTAGAAGAAATCGATCTATTAAAGTCAATGTGGAAATCTAGGTGTACCCGAGACACAATACTTATAGTTCCAAAAGTGGTACATGGCAGGCTCAATATCTCACTGGATAACGAGCACTGGGCATTTCATGTTCCCTACGCTTTTCGTGATGCCTTGGATATCAGATACGATCAGAGGGTAAAGAAAAAAAAGAAGTATATGGTCTGGACCCAGGGACCAATTTTGAAGTTTAAAGAGGGTGACACCCTTAAATCCAGGGATGGCAAAACATCCGTACAAGTAAGCTCCGCGAATAGAATGGGCTGGGATACAGAAAAAAATGAGATGTATCGCGGTGTTGTTATCTATAAAAAACACAACATCGTTGATGGGGTATACACAAAGGCAGGCGACTACCTCACCTGCCAAATGGAGTTCTTGAAGTTGTTGATTTATGGGAAGAACTCTTGCCGGAAAGTATCTGTATAGGGGTAAGTGAAGGTTAGCGGCACCCGCCTCTCCCTACTGGATTTCAAATCCAGAGGGGCCGTGCTGCAAACGCGGCCCCTCCACCCCCCCTTAAATCACGGCTGTTTGGCAAACCCGCCTTTCGCTGCCGCCCGCACAGCAACCCGTGCAGCTTGGCCAGTCCCTTGCCGGTGCCCAGCAGCTTCGCGGCCTGATCCACCGCTAGCGCATTGAATCACTCCGATCAAGGTAGGCAGTATGCCAGCGATGCCTACCAAGCGCTATTGAAGCAGCATGGAATGGTGTGCTCAATGAGCCGTAGGGAAAATTGTTGGGACAACGCACCGACTGAACGCTTTTTTAGCAGCCTGAAACGAGAGTGGTTAACAGGAAATCTCTATACAACAAGGGAGGATGCGATAACAGATGTGAGAGCCTATATCGCTTATTAAAACTCACGCAGAATACATACAACGCCGGGGGATGTAACCCCCATCGAATTTTAGAAATGTGCTTAAAGAGGTGTCCGGCTGGACTTGACCACAACACCATTCTATTCTTGAGGTAAAATACAATTTCAAATCTAGAAACCTCACATAGTGAATAGAGATTAAGACCTCTCGCCGGCAGTAAATTATCGAAGCTACCATCCCGTTCTAAACAAGGAGCACAATGTTAATCCACTTGTCGTGGAGCAAACATAATTACACACATACCTACTACAGCAATACACGCACCGGTTATATCCCACACGGTTGGCCTAACGCCATTTATTAGCCACAACCACATAATGGATGTAAAAATATAAATGCCACCATAGGCGGCGTAGACACGCCCCGCGGCAGTAGGGTGAAGCGTTAACAGCCAAACAAACAAAGCAAGGCTAATACCACCAGGTACTAATAACCAAGCGCTCATTCCCTGCTTGATCCAAAGCAGAGGAAGATAGCAGCCCGTAATCTCAGCAAGTGCAGTAAGTAAAAATAGAGCCACTGTTTTTAATTCAAACATTACAGCAAACCCGCAATCAATCAAAATATCTAAAGAGTATCGGTAAGCGTCCGGCCATCACACCTTGGCAGCAGGTGCCCAGTTATGTGGCAGCAGCTCGCCGAT
>NZ_JBGMEK010000104.1:0-11050 GCF_041447265.1 Microbulbifer epialgicus | reverse complement strand
TCCATATCGAAAGTGGGTTTGGTCATGGGTCATCTCTTTTTTGTTAATGATAAAGAAATGACACATAGTTCTGAACACTACCATAAAACGTCACAGGGAAATCCCTAAGCTCTCAGCCCAGGTGGCTTCAAGGATGAATTTGCAGCCAGAGGATATATTTGACATCAAGGGCATCTATGACAGTACAAAAATTGTCGGGGCGCAGGAGCTGGCAGGGAAATAGTCTTCCCCGCATGGCCCATCCGCTATCGTGACTGCCCAGATTGCCAACTAAATCCATTTCCGATCTCCAATTGTCTCGATCTATTTTGGAAGGGAATTGATTGCCAGGCAGATGAAGTGATTAGAATGCCACATGCATAACCATAGGGCGTGGGCTCTCACTGAGAGCCCAAATGTATAAGGCGGATTTTAAAAGTACATGGTGCTATTGCGGTAATCAATTATCAAGCGACCATCAGTGAAGTAATCCAGCCCTAAAAGCAGGAAAGGTTTGTCGTTATAGCCCAGGTTATCAAAAACCGAAAGATCCGCGACATAGACATTGGATTCCATAATGGGGAAGTCACCTAGCCGATAGCCCACCTGATATATTTCGGTTTTCTTTTGCTTGTGCCCGCCAAGGCCCGAGCTGGTGCTTTCCTTCCCTACCCCTACATTGCTCAGTATTGAGAAAAGTGTGCTGTTGATAAAGCTGTGATGGGCGCCGGTATCGAGAATGACATCCACCTCTGTCCCCGCAAAGCTAGCCCTGGTCTTGATAAAATCATCGTCAACATAAAAGGGGACTGCCCTCAAGTTTTCTACCTTGTCTGCTGGGCAGCTGTCCTGCGCCAGGTTAAAGCGGCTGTTGATAAAGTCGAACTCTATGCAGTAATGCCGAAGGTAGTTGTGGCCAATAATGCCGGGGATCAGGCCGTTGCTCAGCGTCAGGCTCTGCAAATCCTGAAAGATATATTCAATGTCAGAAATGGCCTGACCTAGCAGGGAAGTATGGCCCACTGTGCCGGAGATCATCTCCCTTTTTCCCGTTGCTCCCTGGACTTCCTCTTTATCGATGGCCTCCTGGGGCAGTTGCAATTTTTCCAGCAAATTTTCCGGTAGTACGCCCGAATTGGCTGCGGTATCAATGATTAACGGGTAATCCTGGACTCGGCCAATATCGCCGTATACGTAAGCATGCCCCGCATCCGTCATTTTCATTGGCAGGCTGGTAAAGTGCTCTTGAGGGGGCACACGAGCGGTTGTACAGCCGTTGATCAGAGCCGCTGCGGCCAGAGAAGATATTACTTGTTTCATAAAGTTTGCCCCTTGTACTACTGTTCGGTGATCTATATAGGGCAGTATCCGGGGGAAATGTCAGGGAATTATCAAGAAGCTTAAGGTTGTGTCCTAAAGCGCAGGATGAAGGTGCAGCCTCGGTCGGTATTGCTGGAGACTTCCAGGCTTCCGGCCATCAGCTCGGCCAGTTGCCGACTGATGGCGAGCCCCAATCCCAGGCTCTTTTTATCACTGCGCGCCGGGTCCTGGCGGTAGAAACGTTCGAAGATTTTATGCTGTTGATTTTTGCTCAATCCGGGGCCCTGATCCGTAATCCGAACGGTGGTCCACTCACTTTCGGGCGCAACGCTCACGCCCAGATAGCCGCCTTCAGCAGCGTATTTGAAGCCATTGTCCAGCAGGTTGATGAGTATCTGGCGCAAGCGGGAAACGTCCACAGAGGCTTCGCGTCTATCAAGGATTTCAAGCGGCATCTCCATATTCTCAGCCCTGGCTCTTTCCTTATAGTTGCTGTGTATCTCTACAACCACATCTGCCAGTGCAATCCACTGGGGGTGAATTTTCAGCTGGCGGGCCTCAGTGAGGGAAAGCAGATTGAGATCTTCAACAATCCGCTTGATTGCCTCAAGATCTGAGAGCAGATACCCCAACTGTATGCGGTCTGAGGGTACTATACCGTCTTGCATGGCCTCAATACGGGATTGTATCCCGGTTAAGGGAGTACGCAACTCGTGGGCGAGGTCGGAACTCATATGCTTGTACTGCTGGTTCATATCCTGGAGCCAGGCAGCTAGGTGATTGAAGCTGTGGATAATTTCCCCCACCTCGTCGAGCCTTGCCACTGGCATCCGCGTATCCAGCATACCCTGTTCCAGCTGTTTGAAATTAGCCTTGAGGACTTTCAATGGGAGCAGGAAATACCACGCCCCCAGCCAGGAAAGGACTATCGCCACCAAAGACAGCGCCAATAAGGTCAAGGTGAAATCGTTGTTCAGCTGCTCTTTAAGCCTATCCTGTTTTTTGCCCTGATCCACCAGGGTCTCCGGTAGCCAGTAGAGTGTTAAGGGGCCAGTGTTTACATCAACATTGAGACCCGGGTTTTTAAAGTGAATCACACTCTTGTGCCCGTTCTGGTCGGTTAACGTGAGCTGTACTCCACTTGCCAGTGAGGTACTTTTCAACTTTAGCGCAGCCCGGTCAAAGTTATCCGCAATGAGTTTTTGCCCATTGAATACAGCAAAAAATTGGTTAGAATACTGCCGGTTTAAAAAAGAGAGAAGTTCTTCGGCATTTTGCAATGGCGGGTGTTGGCGGATTTCTGATAAGACCAGTTTATTATCCAACAGGGCATCGCCTATCACCACAGAGCTGCGCTCCTGGAAATCCACGATTGCATTGTTTGTGCTGATGAGTGACAGAAGGTAATAACTACCCAGCAGTGCCAAGGTGCTGACAGCTACCAGCAGTGCAATTTTGCTGGTCAGCTTCATTGAATAACCTTGCGCCCGATAAACTGGTAGCCCTGACCATAGCGTGTTGCAATAAACCGTGGTGACTGCTTACTTTCCTTGAGCTTCTTTCTCAAGTTGGCCATGTGAGTATCAATAGCGCGGTCTGTTACCTCCGCGTGGGAGTTCCAAACTTTGTCGAGTAGTTGCTCCCGGCTTAATACCCTGTTGGGCGCATCTGCCAAAACTGTCAGCAATGCGTATTCCACTGGGGTGAGATTGAGTTGTTCCCCATCGCAAAGTACTTGCCTGCGGGGCAAGTCTATGTCGAGTCCCTCGTACTGAAGCTTACTGCTCTGCCTTCCGAGCTTGCTGCGCTTTAGTAGGGCGCTGACCCTAGAGATCAGCTCGCGGGGGCTGTAGGGCTTACACAAATAGTCATCGGCGCCGAGATCAAACCCCTCAAGGCGGTCCTCCTCACTGACTCTGGCGGTAACCATGATAGACGGTACGTTCAGGCTGACTGCCTGACGTAGCAAGTCCCTGCCATCCCCTTTGGGCAGCATCACATCCAAAATGGCAAGGTCTATCTCGATATTGTTAAGTGCCCTGGCGCCGTCAATCGCATTATCGAAATGTAGTACTTTGTAGCCTTGTTTTTGCAGGTAGAGCACTAATATTTCAGAGCTGTTCCTGTCATCCTCTACATAGAGGATGACATAGTTATCAATGGGCATATTAAGGTGTTACTCAGTAAATCAGGGGCTGTTTTATTTTATAGCCACCCGATATGAAAAGAATACCCTGGATCGGGACTTTTCTGAGGATTACCTCTCTAAGAGAAAGATCAGGAAGCTATTGCTGGATGGTTAAGCCGTAGAAAATTTTTTCCTCAATCCGTTGAGGTAAAATTTAGAAAGTGTAACTAACGCCTGCAATAAGAAGATGTCCAAAACTCTGTATTAGCGAAATAGCCTCATTATTCATAGGCTGATGTATTTTTCCAAGCGACTTGGAAAGTGGATCGTCAGTTGTGTCAGTTTTGGATCGGGTGCGTCCAGCGCTCGGAAGCTTCTAGTATACCGGCGTACAGAAGCTTCAGCAAGCTATCCTCATTGCTGAGGCCGCCTTTGATCTTGGTCAACTTGCGGAACTGCCGGTGTACAGCCTCAACCGTATTAGTGGTAAAGATCGGGGTACGGATGTACTCCGGATATTTGAAGTAGGTCGAGAGGGTTGGCCATTTGCCACGCCACGACTTGATCACCATCGGATATTTATCTCCCCACTTAGCCTCCTGTTCATTTAGGGCATTCTCAGCAGCATTGAGCGCTGCCGCTTTATAAACGCACTTCAGATCAGTAAGCACTCAATAAACCCCATCTAAAAACCAGAAACCTATCCAGACACAATATTGCCGAGCTCTTATGCACAGGGCTCTACTTCAGGCGCAGCCTCTACCTCATCGAAGAAGCCGTATTGATCCGATGACTGCCCGCTACGAGACATCGACAAATGGATCAGGCGAAAATTGTGTTGTTATACCTGGAAGCAATAGGGAAGCAACGGTTATCGAAAACTGCGACGTCTGAGTATAATCGTTGGACGGCGTGGTACACAGCAAAATCCGCCCACGGCCCCTGGTGATTGAGTAAGAGCCCAGCCCTTTACAGGGCCTTGCCGAATCGATATTTTGCTGTCTTGGGATTGCCATCGTTGGCAATGTGATAAGAAATAAGGAAGTGAACCACCGTGGTAGGTGACCCGGATGCCCGGTGGTGTGAGAGGGGGGGTACCGTGAGGTGCCTCCCTATCCCGATTATGTGATTTTCATCTTCTGTATACCCATTTATGGTGAAGGTATTGAGTTTGGAAAGGTCAAGAATATGGAGAAATCAAACCTTACCCGGAGTTGAATTACTTTCGGCGAGCTATATCAAGTTTGAGTTTTCAAAGCATTGGCATGATGAATTAGCTATCGGCATTATCGAGGATGGCGCAGAAGGATTGTTTTATAGAGGGAATAATATTTTGGTTCCAAAGCATCATATCGTTGCAATTAACCCTTCAGAAGTGCATACAGGCTTTGCTGGTGCGCCCAAAGGCTGGCGATATCGAATGTTCTACTTTGACTTACCAACATTGGTAAAACAGTTTGAATACACTGATCTACCAATGGCCCCTATCATCGATAAGCCTGTCATAGATGATCTGCATTTGTTTAATGAGCTTTTGCAACTGCACCTCTCGCTAGAGATATCGAGTTTCGATTTAACAAAAGGTTCTTTGCTCGCTATAACTTTAGAAAAACTTTTCACAAAGTATGGATCAATCAAACCAGTTGATAATACGAGAAATATTGATATTGAAAGTGCGTACATAGCTAAAGATTTCATACATGATAATTGGGAAAGAAATCCATCACTCCTTGAACTAGAGGCTGTATCAGGTTGTACTAAATTTCAGTTAATTCGTAGTTTTAAAGAGTTGTTTGGTATTACACCACATCAACTTTTATTGTTAGTCAAAGTGAAAAAGGCTAAGAAACTTTTATCCGAAGGTATGAGTTGTGTCGAGACTTCTCTTACTTGTGGTTTCTATGATCAGAGCCACTTTAGCCGAAATTTTAAGCTTGCTTTTGGAGTTACACCATCAAACTATATGTGTTCGTAAGCCTGTTAGGGGGCCAAAGGCAATTCCGCATTCTAAGAATGCGGAATTTTACTTATGTTCACGATTAATACAGCTTTAGCCCTTCATAAGGCTTGACCTTTAATGACTCAAGCCTTGTCTGTAATGAACCACAGTGAACCTCAAGTTTATGACCATCAGGATCAAGAAAATAGATTGAGTCTCCCTCACTACTATTTTTCTTCCATTCAGGAACATCATTTACCTGAAGTCTTTCACGCATAGCATTGATATTTTCAATATCTATTTCAAAGGCGATATGTGTGTAGTCTTGACTTGGAGAGCTTTTATCAACGGAAACGGACAAGCAAAACCATAGATCATCAAGAGATAAATATGCACCTCTCGTCCATTTTGCATGGGGCTTCATACCTAAAAGTTCAACATAAAATTCAAATGATTTCTCAAGATTTTTTACTGCAATTGTGATGTGATTTAGAGATTTAAGCACGAGCTTCCTTAGTAAACATAATCGGGATAGGGAGGCACCTCACGGTACCCCTTTTCCCACACCACCGGGCATACGGCTCACCTACCCCGGCAGTTCATTTTCTCATCACATTGCCAACGATGGCAATCCCAAGACAGCAAATATCGATTCGGCAAGGCCCTGTAAAGGGCGGGGCTCTTACTCAATCACCAGGGGCCGTGACCGGATTTTGCCGTGTTCCATGCCGTCCAACGGCCTATACTCAGACGTCGCAGTTTTCGATAACCATTGCACCCCATTGCTTCCAGGTATAACAACGCAATTTTCGTCTGATCCATTTGTCGATGTCTCGTAGCGGGCTCAGTACTTCCACTATGTCAAAGTACGCTTTCCAACCAAGCAGGTATTTTCTTAAATCCGCGATGACATAAGACAGTTTATGGCCTCTCGTTCGACGACTCAGCGCCCTAATCCGTTGCATTAGCTTGAAGATGGCTTTGCTCGCTACCTTCAGGCGATATCCACGTCGGGCACTGAAGGTGAACCCGGGGAAACTCCGTTTCCAGGGGCGGTCTACCGCGCTTTTCTCGTCATTTACCCTGAGCCGGAGAGTCGTTCGATAAAGCGCTGCAGACTTCTCTTTTTTCGCTCAGCCGCTCTTTGACTTCCAGCAAAGATCTGGGAGTCATCTGCGTAGCGGCTAAAGTTGCGGCCTCGCTTTTCCAATTCCCAATCCAGTTCATCCAATACGATATTGGCCAATAGCGGAGATAGTGGACCTCCCTGTGGGACGCCTTGCATATTTTCCGCTATTTCCCCATCAATTTGCACCGGGGTTTTCAAGTATCGTTGGATCAGTTTAAGGAGCACAGAGTCCTGTATACGCTCTTTAAGCCGATACATCAGCCGGTCGTGGTTGACAGTATCGAAGTACCTTTACAGGTCCAGGTCAATTACCCAGCGCTTTCCACACGTGACGATATCTCTTGCGTGTCGAATAGCCTGGAGAGCACTACGCCGAGGCCTGAAACCGTAGCTGTGAGGGTGGAATGTCAGTTCCCAAAATTGTCCGATAACTTGGGCTATGGCCTGCTGGATAAAACAGTCGATAACCGTCTGTATACCCAACTTGAGCAGCTTGCCATCGGACTTGGGAATTTCAACTCGCCTGACGGCCTGGGGCGGATAATGGCCTTCAGTATGGAGAGTCATACCTACTATGCCGTCTGCTGATTCCTGTACTGCTATCACGCTAAATTGCTTTACCGCCAGTTGTTCCCTCAACACAGCACAGACCTCCCTGGGTAAGACACTTAACCTTCCTCGCGTAGAAGTCGGATTTATAAAACATAAGCCAAATTGCAGATGGAGCGCTTAATGGCCACGTGCCCACTGGCCCCTCTTATTTCACATCTCATGTCCGATCCTTTTACATCACCCTACGATTTTGCCTTGGACTTCCTCCAGCCAATTCCTCGAAGAGTTAACCTTGCCCTTTGGCTAACCCTCGGCTCTGCGAATACCTGGTACGAGGACTTTCACCTCGCTAGCTAAGCGTCATGCCTGGCACACAGGCTTACAGAAAACGCGCCGCTTTTTGGCGTCGCTTTGCTGTTTTTGTCATGTGCTGCACTAGACCAGTTGCGCCCAAATCTGGTTGTCCACCATTAACCACCCAGATACAGCTAATAAACAACTAGCATAGAAAATATTTAAACTTTTTTCATAGCGATTACTATTTGATATCTTAGCTAATAGCTCACCCGCTTTCACCCAAGCAAGATGCATTGAAATATTAAGAATTGCCAGCCATATAACTAACACTAAAATACCTCGTTCATTAAAAACCAACTGAGCCTGCTCTGTAAAAAGAGTAAACATTAGGAATATCATTAGCCAGCCTTTACTGTTCAATGCTTGTATAATTAAACCATCTGAAAAGCCCAAACACTTTTGGGTATTTTGTGATGTATTGCTGCTGTTTCTGATGAATTTCACGGCTAAATACACAAGATATATTGCACCAAGGGCTTGTAGGATATTCATAATATTTGGGTAAGTGTGGACAACCTGTCCAAACCCGTAACCGATAATGATTGATTTCATTATAAATACCATGTCGACACCAGCAACTAACGGAATAGAACGTTTTACACCAACTTGTGCCCCTGACGCAGCAAACACAATGTTTGCTGGCCCTGGGCTAGCAACCAACGGAAACATAACACCTAACCACATGATAAATAAGCTCACATTGACAACCTCCTAAATTAGAGGTTTTCAAGCTAATCGAACCTAGAAGGATAGTCTTGTACAAAATTGAAACTTAAGGAATCTCTGAATAATTTCGAGTCAATTTGGTAGTATTCAGCTATCTGTCAAGATAGCGATGAATCATGCACCAAGTCACCTTTGCCGAAGCAGAATATAAACTAAAGCGCCGTATAACTCGCCGTGAGAAGTTTCTTTCTTAGATGGATATTCTCAATCCATGGTAACGACTCGAAGCTCAATTAGCGCCTTGTTATCCACGAGGTAAGCGTGGCCGGCAGCCGTATCCATTGAGTATCATGCTGCGCATACATTGTATGCAGCTGTTTTATAATCTCAGTGATCCGGATATGGAAGAGGCGCTATATGAGATTGAATCTATGCGTAACTTTTCCGAATTGACTTTAAGCGGCCCAATTCTCGACGAGACAACGATTCTTAACTTTCACCACTTAAATGGTATACAGAACTTGCAAAAGCTGAGCTCTTAGTAAGTGTTCAGGCGGAATAGACTCACGGTCGAATTCAGCATATGCTGAGTCCAGCAACCAATCTATGCGTTTAAGCACGAGGTTAAAGAGCGTTCGGATTGCACGTAAACGGTGCTTTTTAGGAATGAAAGATTCCAGGTGAACGGTTGTGAACAAAGCTTCTTGGGTGATATCAGCGCCGCGCATTACTGAAATAGTAACAAACCGCCTCAAGTTGGCCAGGGTAAAGAGCTTTGGTCAGAAGCGCTTGAGGAAAAGGCGTGCGATATACATCAGGTATGTTGTGTGGAGACGAACGCAAATGAACCGCTGATGAAGTGTCGAAAGCTGATTACCTAGATGATGTCAAAACCCGTGCACTGGCTAAGTATGGGGATAAGCTTAGAGGCCACCTGTATACCGACTAAGCGGCATCCGGCATAAAGACGGCGTGAACACACAACGAGCTTTTGGGTGGAGCAGGAGAGGAGTTAAAGAAGAGCGTCAAGTAGAGGCCCTGCAAGACGTTGAGTACCAAGACTGGGCACAGGGGCGGAACAACCCGTAGTAGTGATGAAGCGACTGTAATGGTCATGGAGCGAAGGGGTGGTCGTATTCGGTAACTAACCATGTAATCAACCCAGAGGGGGAGGAATTAACGATTAGCGCAAAGCCATTCAACATTCTCAAACGGACGGTTTGGGAAGCGTGGAAGCAGAGCAAGGCCAATGAGGGCGGTGCAAGGATCTACGGGATAACGATAGAGCAATATGAATCGAATCTCGCCAGAAACCTGTACAAACTATGGGATCGACAGTCATCTGGCAGCTACTTTCCATCAGCCATCAAACGAGTGGATATTCCTAAGCTTGATGGTAGTCTGCGACCCATGGGTATTCCCACAATCGAAGATCGCATTGCACAAATGCTGGTCAAGCAACTGCTGGAGCCAGAATTGGAGAAGGTATTTCACCCTGACTCCTATGGTTATCGGCTTGGCAAGTCTGCTATAGACGCAGTGCGTCGAGCCAAACAACGATGCCGGAATAGAATCTGGGTAGTTGATTTAGACATCAAGGGTTTCTTTAAAAATATTAATCACGAACACCTACTGAAGGATTAGACCACTACAGCTGATCGGTGGGTAAGTGATATCTCACTTCTCGATGAAGCACTCTCTAATGGCAGTAGCAATTTCATACGCTTAGATTGGATACCATAAATAAAGATGTCAGCATAGATATCAGAACAGGCACCCGGCTCCAAATAGCCTAGCCTGATAGCCGAGAGTAGCTATACCCAGGCCTTGGCTAACAATTGTTACTTGAATATGAAAAGCTAGCAGCATAAAGTGTGCACAAAAGAGCCAGCAGGTCATATCGCCATTCTGAGCATTAGGCCTCTCAATATTACTGGATTCTCAAATGGAAAAAATTGCCATACTTGTTGATGTGCAAAATGTTTATTACACATGCAGGCAAATCTATAAACGAAACTTTGATTACAATAAGTTTTGGTCCGAAGCGACGGGTGGAAGAGAAGTGGTTAAGGCGGCTGCTTATGCCATCGACCGTGGCGATAGAAAGCAGTATGAATTTCAAAATATCTTGAGATCTATTGGCTTTGAAGTGAAATTAAAACCCTTTACTCAAAGATCCGATGGCTCCGCCAAGGGTGATTGGGATGTAGGAATAACTATTGACGCCATAGAGTATTCAAACCTGGTAGATACTATAGTTTTAGTCTCAGGAGATGGTGACTTTGACATTCTTGCTCATAAACTTAGATTAGACCGAGGCAAGAAAGTTGAAGTATATGGCGTACCAGAGTTGACAGCTGCCTCATTGATTAATGCAGCGAGCAAATTCACTCCAATTGAAAAAAAACTATTGCTCGACTAACCACGAACGGAATTCCTAGGGAGTGTCTGAATAATGCCGTAATACCTCTGGTTTTCAGAGTGTGAATCGCTCTGCGCCCCCAAAGGGCGAGCCTTGAAGGCCCGCAGAGATATTACGGCATTATTCAGAGGCTCCCTGGCTCTTTTACAAAATTATCGACGTCGATTACATTCGCTTCAAAGAAGATAACAGCTAACGAGCATTATATTGATACAAATGCTCTATATGGCTCTTGAGGCTCTAGCATCAGATGTAGTAGTTCAGACTTGATCTGACAGTTACCGGTTTTTCAGAAGGTGCTTTGTCAGGTCAAATTCAGTTTACGAGTTTTTCCTTCCAGATGCTTTTTCCATCTTCAAGTGTTGCCATCGGAGTGCGGCCACAACACTTTTTACCCTGATGGGTACGGTCATTATTGTAATATGTGAGCCATTCGTCCAGATCCTTTTGTAACTCTTCTATTGATCCATAGATCTTCCGGCGTAATGAAGGCTGGTAGAACTCTTGTAGAATGGTTTTATGGAAGCGCTCACAGATGCCGTTGGTTTGTGGATGCCT
>NZ_JBGMEK010000103.1:0-11111 GCF_041447265.1 Microbulbifer epialgicus | reverse complement strand
AAACTTCCTCAAAGGCACAGTGGGTGATGCGATAAATCTCCTCATGGCTGCGTGTGCCTGGAATTTGAGAAAATGGATGATCAGGGCGCTGGAGGCGTTTTTTTGTGCCCTAAAAAATCGTTTTCACCTATTTTTATGATCTCAAATCCGTTCCGGCTAATAATGCGGATATTTTACTTACGTTTTGGAAGGTGGATTTAGTCCGAATCGCCCCGTAAACCCTCATTACACCGTGCTGGAGGCAAGTGTTTGGTTTTTTTCAGGGCCGACTATTTAGATGTCCCCAGGAGTGCACTATCGGCGGGATGGTAACCGGTAGTGATTGAACCTGAATTACTGGTTGCCTATACAGTAATCCTTCGATAAGCTTGCCCTCAATCAAAACAGCTCAGCAATACGGGAATGGTCATGGATTCCAATAAAGACAAGGCATTAAAGGCAGCGTTATCACAGATCGAACGCCAGTTTGGCAAGGGCACAGTGATGCGTATGGGGGACAAGGAGCGCGAGCGTATCCCGGCAATCTCCACTGGCTCCCTTGGTCTGGATGTGGCTCTCGGTATAGGCGGCCTACCACGTGGCCGTATTGTTGAGATTTATGGTCCGGAATCCTCTGGTAAAACCACCCTGACTCTGCAAGTCATTGCCGAGGCCCAGCGCAATGGCGGTACTTGTGCATTCGTGGATGCTGAGCACGCGCTCGACCCCATTTACGCTGAGAAGTTGGGTGTAAATGTTGATGAGTTGATCGTCTCCCAGCCAGATACCGGTGAACAAGCCCTGGAAGTGGCGGACATGCTGGTACGTTCCGGTGCTGTAGATGTTCTGGTAGTGGACTCTGTTGCGGCCCTGACCCCGCGCGCTGAGATTGAGGGTGAGATGGGAGATTCCCACGTTGGCCTGCAAGCCCGCCTGATGTCCCAGGCCCTGCGTAAGCTCACCGGTAACATTAAGAACACCAACACCCTGGCAATATTCATCAACCAGATCCGTATGAAGATTGGTGTGATGTTTGGTTCTCCGGAAACCACCACTGGTGGTAACGCACTCAAGTTCTACTCCTCTGTGCGCCTGGATATCCGTCGTATCGGCTCCGTAAAGGATGGTGATGAGGTGGTGGGTAACGAAACTCGCGTGAAGGTGGTGAAGAACAAGGTGGCGCCGCCCTTCAAGCAGACTGAATTCCAGATCATGTATGGCGAAGGCATCAATATGGTTGGCGAGGTAGTCGACTATGGAGTGAAACTGGGCTTGGTTGACAAGGCTGGTGCCTGGTACAGCTATAAGGGTGACAAGATTGGCCAGGGAAAGGCCAATGCCACCAAATTCCTGCGGGAAAATCCGGATATCCGCAATGAGATTGAAGGGCAGCTGCGCGCGCAATTGCTCGGTGATCTTGTGCCGGCCAGCCCGGAAGAGGCCATGGAGCTTCCGGAAGAGTAAGTGCCTTATTCAAACACGGATTTTTCCGTTGATCCCGCTCAAGCGCTGTTCGGTGCGGCGCTTGAGCTACTTGCCCGCCGCGAGCACTCGCGCCAGGAGTTGAAGCAGAAACTCACGGGCAAGTTCCCCGATTCCGATTTCAATGCTCTATTTGAGCGCTTACAAGAACTCAACTACCAGTCAGATCAGCGCTTTGCTGAAGTCTTTGCTCGCAGCCGGGTTTTGCGTGGGCAGGGGCCTGTGCGTATCCGCCAGGAATTGCAGCAGCGGGGTATTCGCGGTGAGTACGCTACTAATGCGATTGAGCAGATGGAAGTTAACTGGTTTGAATTAGCCCAGGAGCAGCTCCAGCGTAAATACCGTACTCCCATCAGTGCAGCGCTGCCGCGAGACCAGCAAATGAAAGAGCGCGCAAGGCGCCAACGTTATCTAGCTTACCGGGGCTTTTCTGCAGACGCGATTAGCTGGGCACTGGACGGAAAGTAATCAGGCTTATACTCTCATCCTGCTGAGCCTCGGTAGAATATGGCTGTCGGTTTGGCCAGCGATAACAAGAGTAAGAATAATAAGCGTGAGACACTCTATGATCCTGTCCATTGACCAGGGCACTACCGGCACTACCGCCTTTGTCTTCAATAGCAGTGGCATTTTGGTTGGCCGCAGTTATTCAGAGATTCCCAATTACTACCCCAAGCCTGGCTGGGTTGAGCAAAATGCAGAAGAAATCTGGCTGGTGACGCAGCGGGTTTGTACGGCGGCATTGCAACGTGCCGGCATCCGTGCATCCGAAGTCAAAGCCGTCGGGATTACCAATCAAAGAGAAACGACCATTCTGTGGGATAAGCATACAGGAAAGCCGGTGCACCCGGCGATAGTGTGGCAGTGTCGTCGCTCAGCGGAAATTTGTGAGGAGCTTGCCGCGGAGGGCAAGTCGGATTGGTTGCGGGAACGTAGTGGCTTATTGCTGGATGCCTATTTTTCTGCGAGCAAGCTGTTGTGGATGTTTCGTAAGCAACCAGAGCTGTTGGCCAGAGCTCGCAATGGCGAACTGTGTTTTGGCACCGTGGATAGCTGGCTGATGTGGAAAATGTCTGGGGGGAATGCACACCTTACAGATCATACGAATGCCAGTCGAACCCTGCTGTATAACCTTGAGCAGAAAAACTGGGATCCGGAACTGTTAACGCTATTCGATTGCCCCGAGTCGATTCTGCCGGAAATCAGGCCTTCTGCCGGTCACTTTACCGATACCGATCCAGAGTCATTTCTCGGTGCTGGCGCCCCCATTTGTGGTGTGGCCGGGGATCAGCAGGCGGCGTTGTTTGGCCAGGGTTGCATCAGCCCTGGCAATATCAAGAATACCTATGGCACCGGCTGTTTTATGCTGGCATTTGCCGGTGAAAAGAGACCCAAGTTGCCGAAGGGTCTACTCGCGACAATTGCCTGTAATACGGATGGCTCTCCCGCTTATGCGGTAGAGGGGTCGGTGTTTACTGCGGGGTCCGCGATACAGTGGCTGCGGGATGAGATGGGGTTGATCCAGCAGGCGGTTGATACTGAGATTATCGCCCAGAGCATTCCCAATACCCGTGGGGTTTACCTGGTGCCGGCGTTTAGTGGCTTGGGAGCCCCTCATTGGAACCCATCGGCGCGGGGTACCGTATGTGGGTTGAGCCGTGGCGCCGGGCGTGCAGAAGTGGTGCGTGCAACTTTGGAGTCCATTGCTTATCAGAGCGATGAGCTGGCGCGCCTGATGGAGGAGGCTTTGGGGGTCCCTATCAGTCATATGCGTGTGGATGGTGGCGCCAGTGCAAACAACTTCCTTATGCAGTTCCAGGCAGATATTTCAGCACTGCGCATTGAGCGCCCGAAGCTAGTGGAGTCCACTGCCATCGGTGCTGCATTGTTGGCGGGTATCGGTAGTGGCGTATGGTATTTTGACAAACTGCCGAAATGCCTGCAGGAAATTGAGCGCGACTTTATGCCTTCAATGGGTCTCTCCGAGCGGGAGCCTTTGTTGACTGGATGGAAGAGGGCAGTAGAGGCCTGTAAAGCTTTTTAAATGAAATATCCTATCTTCTTTGGCACAAGGAGGTGTCCATATGACGATTCAAGACGAGTTGCAGGAGACTATTGCTGGGCTAATCGATGGCCAACGGGGCATTCTGGCGGCGGATGAAAGCACGGGCACCATCGCCAAGCGCTTCTCCTCGGTGGGAGTTGAGTCCAACGAGGAAAACCGTCGAAACTATCGTGCCGCCCTACTATCGAGTGAAGGGTTGGGGGAGTTTGTCAGTGGAGTGATTCTGTTCGAGGAAACCCTCGGCCAGAGTGATCCAACGGGAGCACCCCTTGCGCAAGTGGCCGCATCGCAAAAAATTATTCCCGGTATTAAGGTCGATAAAGGCAAAGGCCTGCTGCCCGGAGGTAGTGGGGATATGATCACTTACGGCCTGGATGGCCTTGCTGATAGGCTCCAGGAATATAAAAAGCAGGGAGCCCGGTTTGCCAAGTGGCGCGAAGTCTATCCAGTAACCCTTCACAATCCCACGGAGCTGGGTCTTCATGCAAACGCTGAAATGCTTGCGCGATACGCCGCCATTTGCCAGTCAGAGGGTGTTGTTCCAATTGTCGAGCCAGAAGTTTTAATGGATGGCGCTCACAGTATTGGGCGAAGTGCAGAGGCTAATGAGCAGGTTTGGCATTCGGTATTTCACGCTCTACATAAGCACGGAGTGATATTGGAGCTGATATTGCTCAAGCCCAGCATGGTAACCCCGGGTTCAGAGTCTTCGCGGGCAGAGCCCCAGCAGGTTGCCGAGTATACGCTGCGCAGTTTGCGTCGCACGGTGCCGGCAGCCGTGCCCAGCATTAATTTTCTTTCCGGCGGGCAGGCGGCTGAGGAGGCAACGGCCAACCTCAACGCTCTCAACCAACTGTCCGGAGCCCCCTGGCAGTTGAGCTTTTCCTATGGGAGAGCCTTGCAGCAGCCCGCGTTGGCGGTTTGGCGGGGGCAATCTGAGAATACCGTTGCCGCTCAGTCTGCACTGGTGAAAAGGGCGCACTTAAATCATTTAGCCATGCTTGGCCAGTATCAGGAAAATCTGGAGCCAAAGGCCTGATAGCACGAGTTCCCGAATAACAATAATGTGATAAGGAGAAGGGGATGGAATTTGTAACGCGCGACGTGAGCCTGCATTACCGTCGCTGGTGGGTTGAGGGAGCGATAGGAGTGGTGGTGATTTCCCATGGACTGGGAGAGCACAGCGGCCGCTACACCCCACTGGCCCAGCATCTCAATCAGGCGGGATTCAGCGTTTATGCCCCAGATCATTATGGCCATGGTCTCTCGGAGGGAAAGCGAGGACATATAGATGACTTTTCCCTATATAGTGCAGATCTGCACGAATTTATCTGCTTGGTCAAAAGTGGTAATCCCAATGCAAGCGTGCACCTGCTGGGGCATAGTATGGGAGCAGTGGTTGCTTGTGGCAGTGCCATCCGTTATGGCTTTGTGGACAGTGTAATCCTGTCGGCTCCGGGGTTTCGCGGTGCTAAAGAACCCTCTGGCCTGGAGTTGTGGCTGGTACTGACACTGGCTAAATTGTTTCCTGGTCTCGTATTGTCGAGTCGAATTGATGACAAGTGGTTGAGCCGTGATACTTCCATTGTCGAGGCTTACCGCAATGATGAATTAGCGCATCACGGGGTTTCCCTGCGCTGGTTTGAGAGTTTCCTACAGGAAAGAGAGTTTCTCTCAGGCAATTTGGAGCGCTTGCTAATGCCCTGTCTAATGCTGCTGCCGGAGTCAGATCGTTTAGTGGATGTGGAAGTTAGTCGGGAGTGGTTTGGTCGTATGGGGACGGACAATAAAAAGCTGCACTGCTTTCCTGAGGCTTACCACGAGCTGTTTAACGAGGCTGAGGAGGGGCGTTTGGCGCGGCAGCTGTTACTTGGACATCTGAACTCGCTGCTACCCCAGTCAGAAAGTGTCGCGCCAGGATAAAAAACGGTAAAGGTGGGGGGAAGAGCGGATATCTGTCAGCAGAAGCCGAGCTGAATGCCGTGAAAAACCCCTGGAAGCATTGTATGATACGCGGTCATTTTTGCCCCCTGGAAATCCTGTCGGGGGGAAATCGTGGGGTGGAACATGGATAAAAAGTTGCTGAGCCTATTAGTGTGCCCGGTAAGTAAAGCGCCGCTTGAGTACCGCGAAGAGACCCAGGAACTGGTATGTAAAGCCAGTGGCTTGGCCTATCCGATTAGGGATGGGATTCCGGTAATGCTGGAATCTGAAGCGCGTCAACTAACCGCTGAGGAAAAGCTGGAAAAATAAGCCAATGGGTGAACCCAGCGTTTTCAGTCAAATTATCTCGGGCGATATCCCGGCCGAGAAAATCTACGAGGACGACCTTTGTGTCGTTATTGAGGATCGGGCGCCACAAGCCCCGACCCATCTCCTCATTATCCCGCGCAAACCTTTGGTCAACTTGTCCGACGCCAAAAGCGAAGATAAGGGGCTGCTCGGCCATCTCATGTGGGTGGCCGCCGAGTTAGCTCGGCAGTTGAAACTAGAGGGCTTCCGACTTGTGGTGAACAATGGACGAAGCGCGGGGCAGACCGTATTTCACCTGCATGTTCATCTGCTGGCTCAAAAGAAGATGCCCGAACAGGGGCTCGCGCAGTAGTAGGACAGACGTGACACCGCGTCATCGGTGTCGTTCAAATAACTTTTAATTAACGAAGTGGAATTACGCCGGATGAAAAGCGCACAGATTCGCGACGCCTTTCTGAATTACTTTACCGAGCAGGGCCATACCGTAGTGCCTTCGAGCTCTCTGGTCCCGGGCAATGACCCGACCCTGTTGTTCACCAACGCCGGCATGGTGCAGTTTAAGGATACTTTCCTCGGCCAGGAAAAGCGCCCCTACAACCGGGCCGCCAGCTCCCAGCGCTGCGTGCGGGCCGGGGGCAAGCACAATGACCTGGAGAATGTGGGCTACACTGCGCGTCACCACACCTTTTTTGAAATGCTGGGCAACTTCAGTTTCGGTGACTACTTCAAGCGTGAGGCGATCCGTTTTGCCTGGGATTTTCTTACTAAGGTGTTGAACCTGCCCGAAGAGCGCCTTTGGGTCACCGTACATATCAGCGATGACGAGGCTGCCAATATTTGGCTCAAAGAAGTAGGGGTGAGTGCAGATCGTTTCTCCCGCCTCGACGAGGACAACTTCTGGCAGATGGGTGATACCGGCCCCTGCGGGCCCAGCTCAGAAATTTTCTATGATCATGGTGAAGACGTGCCCGGTGGCCCCCCCGGGTCTGACAATGATGAGCTCGACCGCTATATCGAGATCTGGAATCTGGTCTTTATGCAGTATGAGCGCACAGCAGATGGTGAACTTCACGCCCTACCCAAGCCCTCGGTGGATACCGGTATGGGTCTCGAGCGCATCGCCGCCGTAATGCAGGGCGTACATTCCAATTATGAAATTGACTTGTTCCAGGCATTACTGAAAGCCGCGGGTAAAATCGTTGGTTGCGAAAACTTGGAAGAAAAATCCCTACGTGTAATTGCCGATCATATTCGCTCCTGTTCTTTTCTGATTGCCGATGGCGTGATGCCTTCCAATGAGGGGCGCGGTTTTGTATTGCGTCGCATTATTCGTCGTGCAGTGCGCCATGGTCATAAGCTGGGCCACAAAGAGGTGTTTTTCTATAAGTTAGTGGAAGCTCTGGCTGAGCAGATGGGAAAGGCCTATCCCGAGTTGCGTGAGAAGCAGCAGCTTATAGAGCAGGCTTTGCGTAAAGAAGAAGAACAGTTTGCCAAAACTCTGGATAAGGGAATGGCGTTGTTGGAGAGTGCGCTTTCTTCGCTGGAGGGGAGCGAGATCCCCGGTGAGCTGGTGTTTACTTTGCATGATACTTACGGCTTTCCTACCGATTTGACTCAGGACATTGCCCGCGAACGAGGTTTGTCCCTGGATATGGCCGGTTATGAGGGGGCTATGGAGGCCCAGCGCGAACGTGCCCGTGCTGCAGGCAAATTTAAACAGGATTACACCGAGGTGCTGGACCTGGATGGGGCAACAGAATTTCTGGGTTATGACAGTACTGAAGCTGAAGGCAAGATTATTGCCATCGTTAAAGATGGTGAACAGGTTGGGCGCCTGGAAGAAGGTGAAGAAGGTGCGGTGATTCTGGATCGTACGCCCTTTTATGCGGAGTCCGGAGGCCAGGCTGGCGATAGCGGCTACCTCAATGCGGCGGTAGGCCGTTTTGAGGTTCGCGATTGCACTAAGCAGGGTGGCCATCATCTACATGTTGGCAAAGTATTGCAGGGCGCCATCACTGTTGGTGATGAAATTTCTGCCAAGGTATCTGCAGATGTGCGTCAAGCGACGGCACTGAACCACTCCGCTACACACCTGCTGCATGCCGCCTTACGCAAAGTACTGGGCGAGCATGTTACCCAGAAAGGCTCTCTGGTGGATTCCGAGCGTCTGCGTTTTGACTTCTCGCACCCTGAGGCCGTTACTAGAAAGCAACTGCACGCAATCGAATCCCTGGTTAACGCGCAAATTCGCGCCAACACACTGGTGAAGACCCGCGAGACTGATATCGAATCAGCAAAGAAAATGGGCGCCATGGCCCTATTTGGGGAGAAATATGACGACACTGTTCGTGTACTTTCCATGGGTGAAACTGATACCGGTGCTTTCTCCATAGAGTTGTGTGGTGGTACCCATGTCAAACGCACCGGTGATATCGGTTTACTGCGTATTGTCAGCGAGAGTGGTATTGCTTCCGGGCAGCGCCGTATTGAGGCTGTTACCGGTGCACATGCGCTGTCGTTATTCGACCTGACTCAGCAGCGCCTCGAGGATATCGCTGCGCTACTGAAGGCGCGCCCGGATACCCTGGCGGGCAAGGTTGAGCAGCTGTTATTGAATAACCGCAAACTTGAAAAAGAGGTTGTGCAGCTTAAAACCAGGCTTGCCAGCGGTACGGGTGGTGATCTCACTGCACAAGCGGTTGAGATTGCGGGCTTTAAACTGTTGGCCGCGTCTATTGACGGAGTGGACCCCAAATCACTGCGCGATCTGGCAGACCAGATGAAGAGTAAGCTAGGTAGTGGCGTTGTGTTACTGGCTGCACCAGGCGAGGACAAGGTCGCATTGGTAGCTGTAGTCACTAAAGACCTGACAGATCGTCTTTCAGCCGGGGATCTGATGCGCTTTGCCGCTGGCAAACTTGGTGGCAAAGGCGGTGGGCGCAGTGATATGGCGCAGGGCGGGGGCACCGATGTTTCTGCACTGCCTGGTATGTTACAGGAGGTGCCCGCATGGGTTGAGGGATCACTCGACGGGTAATTTTGGCTAAATCGGCGCCATAAATTGTTTGCGAAGTTGATTTCACCGAAGTTTGGTGATTAAGTGCGCGCCTGCACGAGCCCGAGCGGAGCGCGTACTTGGCCTGGGGCTAAGGGAATACAAAAGTTATGAGTTTGTTCGTGCAGAAGTACGGCGGTACCTCCGTGGGTTCTATTGAACGTATTGAGGCCGTTGCTGATAAGGTAGCTGCGTTTCGAGCCAAGGGACATGGCATGGTTGTGGTGCTTTCCGCGATGAGTGGCGAGACCAACCGCCTGATCGATCTTGCTTACCAGATCCAGGAAAAGCCTGACCCCCGCGAACTGGATGTGCTCGTTTCCACTGGTGAGCAGGTCACCATTGCGTTGTTGAGCATGGCCCTGAAAAAGCGCGGTTATGACGCCTGCTCCTATACCGGTGGGCAGGTCAAGATTCTCACGGACAACGCCCATACCAAAGCGCGTATCCAGCGTATTGATGTCGAGCGTATGCGCGATGACCTAAATAGCGGCAAGGTGGTTGTAGTAGCTGGCTTCCAGGGGGTAGATGATAACGGAAACATCACCACTTTAGGGCGCGGGGGGTCGGACACCACGGGCGTGGCTCTCGCCGCAGCGCTTGATGCCACTGAATGCCAGATTTATACAGATGTTGATGGGGTCTATACCACTGATCCACGGGTGGTGGACAGTGCGCGCCGTATGGATCGGATTACATTTGAGGAAATGCTGGAAATGGCGAGCCTTGGCTCAAAGGTCTTGCAGATCCGCGCCGTTGAGTTCGCCGGTAAATACAAGGTTCCATTGCGCGTGCTCTCAACTTTTGAAGAGGGTGGTGGAACCCTGATTAGCCTGGATGAGGAAAATAACGAGATGGAACAACCTGTCGTATCCGGTATTGCATTCAATCGCGATGAGGCCAAGTTAACGATTCGTGGTGTACCGGATACCCCGGGTGTAGCCTGCCGTATCTTGGCGCCAGTTGGCGCTGAAAATATTGAAGTGGATGTAATCGTGCAAAATATCAGTGCGGTTGATGGCACAACGGATTTTACTTTTACAGTGCATCGCAATGATTTGAATAAAGCGCGCGATGTTTTGGAGCGTGTTTCGGCGGAACTTGGTGCCCGAGAAGTGATCACAGACGACAAGATTGCCAAAGTGTCTATTGTCGGTGTGGGAATGCGCTCCCATGCGAATGTGGCCAGTCGTATGTTTAGTGCTCTGGGTGAAGACAATATCAATATTCAGATGATCACCACCTCTGAAATAAAGATATCGGTGATTATCGACGAGCGCTATCTCGAGCTTGCTGTGCGCGCACTGCACAGTGAATTTGAACTCTCTGAAAAACAGAGATGAAAAAAACGCTATAACCGGAGCTAAGGCGGCAAGAGCCAGCCATTTCGATTCAGTTGCTTGGCATAGCATCCAACCTGTTGAGATTTTGTTCGACTGGTCAATACTGAATAGTGTGATGGGTAGTTTTTGACCTTTTTGCACCGCCATCCGGTTAAGATGACCAAATAAGAGCAGCCTTAGGAAAACACTGGCCGTTCTTTATCACAGGATGATCAAGGAGAAGTAGGTAATGTTGATTTTAACCCGCCGAATTGGCGAAACGCTGATGGTTGGCGACAATGTCACGGTTACCGTGCTGGGGGTGAAGGGCAATCAGGTGCGTATTGGCGTCAATGCGCCAAAGGAAGTCGCCGTACACCGCGAAGAAATTTATCAGCGCATTCAGCGTGAAAAGCAATCCTCCGAGGAGGGTGGCAACGAGTAAACGGGCAGCTTCCCAAAAAGGCCGGACATCCGGCCTTTTTTATTTGTGGTTGCACCGCACAAACAGTGCAGCTGGCGGATAAGTCTTTTTTTTGAGCGTGTTGCCCAAAACGTGTGCAGAAAGACAAAAAAGAGCAAAAAGTTATTGATTCCCCATTGCTTTTTGTCGGGCCGTTGGTATTATGCCGCCCACTTTCAGCGAGCAGTCAAGCTGCTTGGCTGAAAGGGAAGGCCTCCTTGCGGGGCGGCTCGAAAACTCCGTTTTCGAGGTGGGTTTAAAAGGTGAGATGGCCGAGTGGCTGAAGGCGCGCCCCTGCTAAGGGCGTATGGGTTAACACTCATCGAGGGTTCGAATCCCTCTCTCACCGCCATATAAAAGGCTCTCTGTAAAGGAGGCCTGCAGTCTCAGAAAAAGTTTTTGAAGCTGCTTGCAAAAAGGTGTCGCGAAGCTATAATGCACGCCACTTCAAGCAGGGTCGGAAATGACCTTGCCGGGATTCGGAAAGCTCAC
>NZ_JBGMEK010000102.1:0-11157 GCF_041447265.1 Microbulbifer epialgicus | reverse complement strand
ACACTCACTACTGGCTACCCGCCTGGTCAGTCAGATCAGACAGGAATTTGAAGTAGAGCTGCCGCTATCAACATTATTTGAATTCCCCACGATAGAAGGTTTGGCGCGGGCTCTGAAAGAGTACAGTACAGAGGCGGCGTTACCGCCCATTGAACGTGTCGATCGGAATCAGCCTTTACCGCTTTCGTATGCACAACAGCGTCTGTGGTTTATTGATCAGCTAGAAGGGGATAGCACCCAATACAATATGCCTGGATCATTAAAAATCATTGGTGATTTCAATGAATCGGCATTCTTTAAGACTATTGATCAATTACTATCTCGCCATGAAGTACTACGAACTGTTTTCATTAATTATGATGGAGAGGCAAGGCAAGAAATACTTGATGACTTTGAGGTTCAAATAATTTCGGTTGACCTAAGCAATCTAGATGCCGAAAAACAAACAAACAAAATACAGATTTTGTTGGATGAAGATGCTAGTAAACCCTTTAATCTGAGTGATGACCTGCCTATTCGATTTCAGCTAATTAAGTTGTCCGAGCAATCTAATTTATTGCTTTTTAACTTACATCATATTGCTACAGATGGTTGGTCAATGGGGGTACTCGTTGAAGAGTTTAATGTACTTTATAAAGCATTCTGTAATGGTGAGAAGAATCCTTTAGTGCCTTTATCAATACAGTATGTAGATTTTGCATGTTGGCAGCGTCAATGGTTAACAGGGGATCTGTTAGTTGAGCAGAAAAACTATTGGCAAGAGCAGTTAAAGAATCTTCCACCAGTACATGGCCTACCTTTGGATAAGGAACGTCCAGCACAGCAACGGTTCGAGGGTAATAGAGTTGTTCAACAATTAGATATTTCTTTAACTGATCAAATAAACAACTTGTGTGTTTCCCATTCCATAACGTCATTTATGTTTTTTCAGACATTTTTAACGTTATTAGTTGGTCGTTATAGCGGAAGTACAGATATAGTGATCGGTTCACCCATTGCAGGACGGGTTCATCAGGATGTGGAATCTTTGATTGGATTTTTCGTAAATACCTTAGTTTTACGTAGTGATCTCTCTGCTAACCCAACTCTCGATCACTTGCTGAAGAAGAATAAAAGAACAATTTTGGAAGCATTTTCCCACCAATATATTCCTTTTGAAATGCTAGTGGAGCTGCTGAATCCAGAGCGCAATTTGTCTTACAACCCATTATTTCAAATAGTATTAAGCTTTCAAAATAACGAACAGGTTGATTTATCTTTGGGTGGGCTTCAGCTGGATCACTTGGAAACCAGAAATCGAACCTCCAAAATTGATTTGGAGTTGGCAGTAGTTGAACACGAAAAAGGATTTTCATTAGGTTGGATCTACAATCAGGATATCTTTGACGAAAGTACAATTAAACAGATGGCCGAACATTTTGAAGTTTTAATTAGAAGCGGTCTGAAAAATACAAAAATGCCCATTCAGCAGTTACCGTTATTAAGCGTATCTGAGCGAGAAAGATTGCTAATTAGCTGGAATGATACTGATGCAGACTACCCTGATGAAATTTGTGCTCATGAAATTTTTGAGCATCAAGTTAAGTTAACACCCAATGCTAAGGCGATTGTTTGTGGAGATCAATCGTTAAGCTATACAGAGCTGAATCAGCGAGCAAATCAGTTAGCTAACTATTTACGCTCCAGTGGCATACAACCTGATGAGCTAGTGGGGATCTGCTTAAATCGCTCAGTGGAAATGGTTATAGCGATGCTGGGGATATTAAAATCTGGAGGTGCTTATTTACCGTTAGATCCAGGTTATCCCAAGTCGCGCCTTTCATTCATAGTAGCAGATTCCAATATGCGCATAGTGCTTACTCAGGAATCTCTAAGGGATCAACTGTCTTTACTAAATACCCCTATGCAATGTTTGGATCAAACGGAATTTATTCAGCAACTAAAAGGCTATAGCCACGACAATATCTCTGTGGGGTTACTAGGAATAAACCCCTCGAATTTGGCCTATGTTATTTACACTTCTGGTTCTACTGGTAGACCAAAAGGAGTAATGATCGAGCATAAAAGCCTGGTTAACTATCTTGTTTTTTCTAAATATAAATTTCTCCATGAGGATGTTGAGGGTTCAGTTGTTAGCACTTCATTTTCTTTTGATGCAACAATTTGTTCGTTGTACCTGCCTCTAATTAGTGGAAAGTGCGCCTTCTTAATGGAAGAAGGTGATGACATATTAGAAGAAGTTTCAGATACCATGAAATCAAGCTCTCTTCTCTATAAGCTAACGCCAGCTCACCTAAGAGCACTTAAACATTATTTCGATGAACCCTTGAGCGAAAAGCTAAAACATATTTTTGTTGTCGGTGGCGAAGCATTTCCTATGTCAGAACAAATGCACTGGCAAAGACTATTCCCCTCAGCAAAATTTGTGAATGAGTATGGACCAACCGAAGCAACAGTTGGTTGCAGTACCTATGTAGTTAATAATGACCAAGAGATATCAAGCAAACAATCTACGGTTCCAATTGGTAAGCCCTCAAGCAATGTAAAGCTCTATGTACTCAACGATCAGAAAGAACCATGTGTTCAGGGTGCAGTAGGCGAATTGTTTATTGGCGGCGCCTGTTTGGCTCGGGGTTATCTCAACAAACCAGATCTGACAGAAGAAAAATTTGTTTACCATAGTTTTATTGCCGGGCATTCTGAGCGTCTATATAGAACAGGAGATTTAGTGCGTTGGCTACCTGATGGAAATTTAGAATTTATTAAACGTGCTGATGATCAGGTAAAATTGCGCGGATTTAGAATTGAGTTAGCTGAAATTGAAGCCGTCCTATCTCAGATAGACGGAATCGAACAAGGCGTAGTTCTTGTGCGAGAAAATACAAACTCGGAGAAGTATTTGGTCGCCTATGTTGTACTGGAAAGGACTATAGAAGGTGACGAGCAATTAAATCTAGATCGTCAATGTGACTTAGCTGCAGAATATAAAACCACGCTAAAATTACACCTTCCGGAATATATGATTCCAGCTGTCTATATATTTTTGGATTCATTGCCATTAACGATTAATGGAAAGTTAGATAAACGATCATTACCAGAGCCAAGAACAAGTGATGTCACTAGATCACAATACGTTGGGCCCAGAAATCCGGTAGAGGAAAGTCTAAGTGCGTTGTGGTGCGAATTACTGCAACTGCAAAAAGTCAGTATCCATGATAGTTTCTTTGCGCTCGGAGGAGATTCTATATCCTCCATTCAATTAGTTGCCAGAGCAAAGCAGCAAGGAATCTATATTACTACTAAGCAAGTTTTTGAACATCAAACAATTGAAGCATTAGCCTCAACAGCTAGGTTAGGTAAAAGTTTCATTGCACCGCAGGTGATGATTACGGGCGAGCAGATTTTACTCCCAATTCAGAGAGACTTCATGAATCGTAAACTGCCTGACGCATATCATTATAATCAAGCTATGCTGCTGGAGACGCCTTTAGACTTCAGTAATGATCAGCTTCAATTAATGGTTGAGGCCCTATATAAGCGTCACGATGTACTACGCCTAAAATTTGATATGGAAGGAAGTGCAAGTTATAGGGATTATGAGCCCTCGATGCTGACGGAATCTGTACTATCTTACGATTTAAGTCATTTACAGGGTGTAGAGCGAAGGAAGTTGCTCGAATCTTATTGCGAAAAAATTCAATCCAGTCTGAACCCGAAACAAGGTCTTATATTCAAGGTCGTATTCTTCAATTATGGAGAAGAAGCTGGTCGCTTATTGTTGGTGTTTCACCACTTAGTGATTGATGGTGTCTCCTGGCGAATATTACTATCGGACTTAGAGCAAATGTATGAACAACTACTAAGTGCGAATGTAATAAAGCTTGAAGAGAAAACATCATCGTATCAGCAATGGGGTCAAGCACTGTCGGACTACGCCAACTCTGAGAAAGTTAAGGCAGAGCGGGTATACTGGATAAAACAATTGTCAGCCGCGAAAGAATATTCACAACCATTGCGTGCAGAAAATGATAGCGGCAATTCAGAGCTGCTGTCATATTCATTTCAACTAAGTGAATCAGAAACAAAAGATTTATTAGGCGAGTGCAATACTGTTTTTCGTACTCAAATCAATGAGTTATTACTAGCAGCATTGATGCAGGGATATCATCGTGCGACTGGCCAGGAAAAATTAGTGATTGAGATGGAGAGCCATGGAAGAGAAATGCTATTTGAAGGATTGGATGTTAGTGAAACCATGGGGTGGTTTACGTCAATTTATCCTTTTGTTTTGACCGCGTGCCCTAATTCTGATATTAGAGTTCAAATCAAAAAAATAATTAAATCATATCGTTCAGTGCCGAATAAAGGGATAGGCTATGGTTTGCTGAAGGATATAGCAAAGGACAAGGAACTCAATGAACTATCTTCAAGGCAAGAATCAAAAATTGTTTTCAATTATTTAGGTCGCTTTGACTCTGCTTTGGGAAAAAAAATAAGCTTTAATAATGCCTCAGAGCAACACGGCTCTTCGGTAAGCAATACAAATATTAATTGTTATCCCTTAACCATCATCGGGCGAGTGATGAATCAACGCCTTGCATTTAGAATTTCCTATTCTTCTAATGAGCATGATGGAATCTTAGTGAAGAAAATAGCAGAAAAATTCAAATATTCCTTACTCGAGATCTTGTATAACTTCCATGCTCAAAAATCAAAAAATAATTTAATTGATGAGTATAACGAAGTGCTGGCATTTAATGATGAATTATTAAAATATGATGGTATAGAAATATGAAACTACGCCAGTTGTTTGACGAGTTGAGCAGTCTGGGCATTCGAATTTCTGCTGATAATGGTAATCTCAAAATTATAGATCCGCGAAATAAGTTAACGAATGATCTTTTGCTGAAACTCAAAAGGAAAAAAAAAGACATATTGGATTGTTTGGCGTCAGCACAGGTTCTCTCTCCTGAAAACACTCCGTTTGCAACACTTAACGAAAGAGAGCTGGCTATTGTATATAAGCGATATCCACAAATAGAAAACGTCTATATAGCAACGCCAATGCAACAGGGCATGCTATATCATGAGAAACTGGAAAATAAGAGTCAGTCCTTTCTCAACCAAAAATATGGAAATATAAATGGTATCAAGAAGATAGAAGCATTCAAAGCGGCATGGAAATCAATTATAGATCGACATGACGTATTTCGAACCTGCTTTGATGTAACCTTGGGTGAGCAAGCGCATCAACTGGTGATGAGAAAAGCTGAATTGCCAATCTATGAAGAAAATTGGAGTGGTTTATCAGAAGAAGAACAAAATCGTTCTTTGCTTAAGTACTATCAAGAAGATCTAAAGAAAGGCTTTGATCTCGCTAGTGTACCTTTGATGCGCTTAAGTCTCATTCAGCTATCGGAATACTCATTTCATTTTATTTGGACTTATCACCATTTGTTAACTGATGGCTGGTGCTTGCCAATTATTTTAAAAGAGCTGGTACATTATTACCAGGTCTATGGATCTCAGGCGGAAGTACCGTTACCAGAGCCTATACCTTATGAAAAATATATATCTTGGCTATATAAACAAGATAAATCAAAAGCAAGGGATTATTGGGAGGAGAATCTAAGAAATGTTAAGGCACCAACCCCGCTAATCGTAGATCGGTTACCTATTATGAATAGCGAGCGGGGTTGTGGAAATGTGACCCTCAAACTGTCTGAAACCATCAGTAGAAATTTGATAAATTTGGCTAAATCTTGCAATGCTACAGTGAATGTCATAGTTCAAGCAGCATGGTCATACTTGTTGAAATGTTATTGTGGAGATTCAGAAGTAGTTTTTGGAGCAACAGTGTCAGGCCGTCCCGCCGAGGTAGAAGGGATAGAGCAGATGGTTGGCCTTTTTATAGCAAGTCTACCTGTACGAGTGTTTTTTGAAAAAGGAATGACATTGGGTGAGTTATTCTTTCAACTACAAGCTGGCAACCTAGACCGAGAGGAATATAGCTATTTAGGTTTGCCAGAGATACAAGCACTAAGTCAGATTCCTCAGGGAGTTTCATTATTTGATAGCTTATTGGTTTTTGAGAATTATCCAGTTGATGATGCTGTGGAAGTGCTAAATAGTAACTTTGGTTCTAGTATGTTCTTAGGTGATATCTCATCTAATCATTTGGTTAATTATTCTATAACAATAACCGCACAAATCAGACATAGCCTTAGATTTGATTTTTCCTTTAGAAAGGAAAATATCTCAAAATCAGCTATTGACTGTTTGACTCAAAGCTTTAATGAAATACTTCTAAAAATCTCGAAGTCCGATCCTCATAGGCAACTAAATTCAATAGACCTTGTCAGCGAATCAGAGCGAAGAAAATTACTGATAGACTGGAATAGAACTGATGCAGACTATTCTAAAAGTGATTATTTTCATGAAATTTTTGAACAGCAAGTTAAATTAACTCCCGATGCTATTGCGATTGTATGTGGAAATAAATCATTGAGTTACAGTGAGTTAAATCAGCAAGCAAACCAGTTATCCGCTTATTTGCTTTCCAAAAGCATCAAACCTGATGAGTTAGTAGGAATCTGTTTAAAACGCTCAATAGATATGGTTGTGGCAATGTTGGGTGTATTGAAATCAGGAGGTGCTTATTTACCGTTGGACCCAGATTACCCAATGTCACGCCTTTCGTTCATGATAGCCGATTCCAATATGACCATAGTGCTCACTCAGGAATATTTAAGGGATCATTTATCCTCATTAAATACACCTATACTATGTTTGGATCAGCCGGAAATTTTGAATCAACTAAAAAGAAATAGCCATGATAATGTGTCGTTAGAGTTTCAGGATCTAAAACCCTCAAATTTGGCTTATGTTATTTACACTTCTGGTTCCACGGGTAAACCAAAGGGAGTAATGGTTGAACATAAAAGTCTGGTTAATTATCTTCTTTTTTCGAAAATAAAATTCATGGATGAGAGTGTTAAGGGTTCTGTCGTTAACACTTCATTTTCTTTCGATGCGACCATTTGCTCACTGCATCTACCGCTGATTAGTGGAAAGTGTGTTTTCTTGATAGAAGAAGATAGTACTATTTTTGAAGATGTTGCAGACACCATGAAGTCAAGCTCTAATCTCTATAAATTAACACCATCTCATCTAAGCGCGCTGAAACACTATTTTGACGAACCTTTGAGTGAAAAACTAAAACATGTTTTTGTCATAGGTGGTGAACCATTTCCGATGTCTGAACAGTTGAATTGGCAAAGACTTTTCCCTTCGGCCAAGTTTGTGAATGAATACGGACCCACAGAAGCTACTGTTGGTTGTAGTACTTATATTTTTAATACTAAGCAGAAAATATCAAGTAAGCAATCCATGGTTCCAATAGGCAAACCCTCAAGTAATATTAAATTTTATGTGCTCAACGATCAGAAAAAACCTTGTGCCCTGGGTACAGTAGGTGAATTGTTCATTGGTGGAGCGAGTTTGGCTAGAGGTTATCTCAACAGGCCAATTCTGACAGATGAAAAATTTATTTATCATAATGTTGTCGATGGGATGCCTGAACGTTTATATCGAACCGGTGATTTAGTTCGTTGGCTACATGATGGCAATCTTGAGTTTGTTGGGCGTGTTGATGATCAGGTAAAACTACAAGGATTCAGGATTGAACTAACTGAAATTGAGGCTGTGCTATCTGAGATTGATGGAATTGAACAAAGTGTTGTTGTTGTTCATGAAGACAAAGATCGGAATAAACATTTAGTCACATACGTTGTTCTAGAAAACCCTATAGTAGGCGATGAGCAAGTAGTAGGCGATGAGCAAGCAATACTTAATCGTCAACATGAGTTATCTTCACAATATAGGAATATTTTAAAAGTACATCTCCCAGAATATATGATTCCAACTGTTTGTATCTTTTTGGACTGTTTTCCACTAACAGAAAATGGAAAATTGGATAGACGGGGACTGCCGGAACCAATAGTAAATAATACCGCCAAGACACAGTATGTCGATCCTAGAAATTCAATAGAAGATAAATTGTGTTGCATGTGGCAAAAAATACTTAAGGTAAATAGAGTTGGAATTGATGACGATGTTTTCCAACTAGGTGGCCATTCACTTGCCTTGCTTAGAATGATAGAGCAAATTAGAGCAGAATTTTCCATTAGGGTTACTCTTAAAGAAATATATGATCGAGAGACTGTTCGGAAGCTTGGTCTTCTTATTGAGAGCGAAATAGAGAGAAGCATGCTCTCTACTGAAATGGCATTAAAAAATAAAGAAGAAATCGAAGAAGTGGAATTCTAATGGAAAAGCTATTAAGAAACCTGGCAGAAGTTGGGGTTGAACTTGCTCTTAAAGACGATAAGTTGGTGTCACGCAGCAGTAAAGGAAAACTTACTAGTGAGCTTGCTAACAGGATTAGGGATAATCGTGAGAAAATTATTCAATATTTGAAAAATAAAGACAAAAACCTTGAAAGACCACCTTTGTTTCCCAGGTGTAATCGAAAGATTCAAGATCAAGTTCTTTCGTTTTCTCAGGAACGTTTGTGGTTCGTTTGTGAGCTGGATCCGAATAATGGACATTATAACATGCCTGGCGTACTTAGCTTGAGCGGGGCGTTGTGTATAAATTCTTTCGAAAGTGCTGTGCGTGAAATTATTACTCGACATGAAATTCTAAGAACAGTTTATTGTGAAATGGAAATTGGTGTTCGACAAGTTGTCTTAGATACATATAGATTGCCAATTCAAAGAACGAATTTAACTAATTTGTCAAAGGATCAAAAATCATTAAGGATTGCTGAGCTGTCACGTCTTGATTCAATGAAGCCTTTCGATATTAAAAGAGAATTACCAGTTCGCTTTAACCTATGCCTGCTTTCCGATGTGTCTAGCGTATTAATAATTAATGTCCATCATATAGCATGTGATGGATGGTCTATAGGCATTCTTATTGATGAATTTAATCATATTTATGAATCTTACAAAGGTGGTCTAGACAGCAAGTTAGCTCCTCTTGGGTTACAGTATGCAGACTATGCGATCTGGCAGAGAGACTGGCTGAAAGGAGACGTGCTGGATCAAGAGCTACTCTACTGGAAAAGTAAACTCTCTAATATGCCGAGCGTTCACAGTTTTCCTCTGGATAAGATTAGACCTGCAAGCCAACGTTTTATCGGAAAGTCTACCTCAACTGTTATAAATAAACAGGTTTTATCCAAGATTAAGTCAATGAGTGAAAATTATGGTGTTACGATCGCCA
Organism: Microbulbifer epialgicus; assembly: GCF_041447265.1. NCBI lineage: Bacteria > Pseudomonadati > Pseudomonadota > Gammaproteobacteria > Cellvibrionales > Microbulbiferaceae > Microbulbifer > Microbulbifer epialgicus. Next base: position 1,869 of record NZ_JBGMEK010000102.1, on the reverse strand, counting down.
TGTTTTTTCAATCAGTATTTTCAGTAATTATTGGTAGATATAGCGATGAAACTGATATTGTGTTGGGTGCTGCCACCGCGGGAAGATTGCACCATGATATAGAGCCGCTTATTGGTTTTTTTGTTAATGACATTATATTGAGATTTGATCTTTCTGGTAATCCTACTTTCGAAGAGCTTCTCTATAGAAATAGAGAAATGATTTTAGAAGCGTATTCACATCAAAATGCTCCTTTTGAGCAAGTGGTCGAAGCTATCAATCCAGTCAGAAGTCAAAGTTATAATCCTGGGTTTCAAATTAAAATAGATGTTCTTATTAGTGAAGGTAAGCAGCTATCGGCTAAAGATGTAAAATTTGATAGTTATGACTTGCCTTCTGAACGAGAGATTGCCATTAAGTATGATCTACATCTGTCTGTAGTGGAAAAGGGCGGTGAAGCTGTGCTGTCGTGGCAGTATAGTACAGACCTCTTTTTTGATGAAACTATACATAGGCTTTCAAATAATTTTATTAAAATTCTAGACAGTATAGTTTCTAGTCCAAATAAAAATCTACTATCTTTAGATTTTATTGCTGAAAAAGAAATAACGTTTTTAAAACAAAGTGGGTTAGGTGATCAGTTTGATCTGAATTTTGATTGCGATGTGTGCGATTTATTTGAAGAGCAAGTTGATAAATTTCCGAATTCCACTGCGCTTTTGTTTAACAATAATATCCTCTCCTATTCTCAGTTGAATGAGCGTTCAAATAGAGTTGCACGTTATTTGGTGATGCAGGGTGTTAAGGCGGAGACATTAGTAGGAGTATGTGTCGATCGCTCATTTGAACTCGTTATTTCAGTTCTGGGTATAATGAAAGCTGGCGGGGTATACTTCCCCATAGATCCCAATTTTCCAGAAGTGCGAATAAAGGAACTGCTAAAGGATAGTTGTTGTCACTTTGTGTTAACACAAAGTGATTTCCTGTCTGAAATTCCGTTTGAAAATGTAAAGGCAATCCCTATTGATGGGCAATTTTTTGATCTGAGTTTTTCAGAGTATTCTGTAGAAAATCTTAGTAAAGATTTAGTAGGTAGAAAAAGTGGCCAGCTCGCATATATAATTTATACCTCAGGCTCTACAGGAGAACCTAAAGGTGTCATGCTTGAACATAAGAGTTTGGCTAACGTAATTATAGATCTAATTAATCGTTATGAAGTCACTAGCGATTCAGTAATACTTCAGTTTATTTCTTGTGTTTTTGATGTCTCCATTTCCGAAATTTTTTTAAGTCTTTGTACTGGAGCTTCTCTGCAATTGGCTAATTCTGAGCAACTGTTGCCTGGAAGAGAGTTTTCAGATTTTATAAATCATAACAAGATAACCCATATACATTTATCTCCTACCGTACTCTCACTGTTAAATCCGGGTAGTGAAATGAGTATAAAGGCGGTAATTGTTGGAGGAGACTACAGTGTTACATCGTTAATGAAACTATGGAGTAGATATTGTAATTACTATATTGCATATGGTCCGACAGAATCTACCATTTGCACGAGTACCTCGTTATACAGTAATGAACTACAACACAAGACTATAGGTCGGCCTATATCTAATGTTTATTATGTTGTTTTTGATAACCATTTAAAAATGGTGCCACTAGGTGCAACTGGTGAGCTATATATAGGTGGAGTAGGCGTAGCGAGAGGCTACCTGAATCGCCCTGAATTAACCAAAGAAAAATTCATCTCAAACCCTTTCAGTAGTGACCCGAATGACCGACTATATAAAACCGGCGATCTAGTACGTTGGCTACCTGATGGTAACCTGGAGTTTATGGGCCGTATTGATGATCAGGTGAAGTTGCGCGGCTTCAGAATTGAGCTTGGGG
>NZ_JBGMEK010000101.1:0-11293 GCF_041447265.1 Microbulbifer epialgicus | reverse complement strand
ATGAACCTGAATTTTATTGGGTGAATACTGTGCTCGGTAATTTAAAGAGTGCTCTGCGTAGCAACTACTACGCGATTAGGGCGAAATATGCGCAGCGTTATTTAGCTGAATTTCAATATCGGTTTAATCGAAGATTTGATTTGTCAGCGCTCGTTTCCCGACTTATTCTTGTCTTACTCCCTACACCACCAATGCCGGAAAGGTTGCTGAAAGTTGGCTTAGCATAGGTGGTATTTAGGTAAAGCTATGAAAATTGTTTCAATCAATGTATCAAAGAAGAAGGTTGTTGAATACAAAGGTGAGCTGATCACCACTGGCATTTTTAAGAAACCGGTGAAGGGTAGGATATTTGTTAACAGGAACAACTTGGAAGGTGATGAGCAGGCCGATTTAAAGCATCATGGCGGATTTGATATGGCCGTTTATGCATTTGCTAGTGATCACTATGAATATTGGAAACGTATTCTAGAGAGTAGTCACCTGCCTTTTGGAGCCTTCGGTGAGAATTTGACTGTTGCAGGGCTTATTGAAGAAGATGTATTTATCGGTGACCAGTTTCAGGTTGGAGATTGTCTTCTGGAGGTTAGCCAGCCAAGAACGCCTTGCTTTAAACTTAATATGGCTTTAGATAATGATAAAGCAGTTAAGCTATTTATAGACCATCTCAGTACAGGTGTATATTTTCGGGTACTCGAAGAAGGCCACATTGAAGAAGGTGAGGAGCTCAGTAAGGTAAGTGAAGTAACTGGTTCTGTCAGTGTAAAAGCCATGTTTAGGGCCCTATTTGATAAAGAGTATACGTACAGCAAGCAAGTACTTGAAACCGCTCTTCAGATACAAGCCCTTTCTCGGGAGTGGCAAGAAAAATCGGACAGGCGGCTTTTGCGAATAAGTTAGCGGTATTGTTTAAGATAGGGAAGGGCAGTGGCTAAAAAGCTAGCTGTTCGATTAAGTTTGAGCTGATCCAAATTCGATAAGTGCAGTCTCGAAAAATTACATCTACAAATGCCTTTTTCAAGCTTCGAACTCAGCAATAATCACTTTGAATGCTTTGTAGGTGATGTGGCCTGGTCTGTCATACAAAACGGAAGTTATTTTTGAGAAAACTTTTGAGGAATAGCAGTGCCATTTTTTAGCGGTTGTTCGCCTGTAGCGATCTTTTTTTTATTAATTTATTTTTACGTAAATATTTTAATGGTATGTCAATCCACTTTGTTACTGGCTGTACAAGTAGTATGTGGTATCGGCGGGGTTTGTATTTTGGACGCATCAATTAAACAAATCTGAGACTTGATGGCTCAGTAACTGACTGACGAGCAACAAAGGTATCTTTCTATGCACATTCAATTAGCCAGCAAGGTACAAAAAGCAGAGGTGAAATTGATGGAGGCAAAGCTTAAATCTGATGTGCATATACTGTCTGAGATTCTTGCTGATGATCTAATACTCACAAATCATTTAGGGGTAAGATTAACTAAAAGAGATGATTTGATGCTCTATGAGTCCGGTCGCCTTAATATTAAAGCAATGAATTACTCAGAATATGAGATGCAAATTTTTGGTGGTGCAGCTGTGGTTGTCGCACGAGTGCAGATAGATGGATATTATGATGGAGAACCTACAGGTGGAGATTTTAGATTTACACGCTTATAGGCTGGCGAAGGGGAGAGGGTTCAGGTTAAGGTGGCCCACTCTTGCATAGTTGCCTAGCAGATGGGGCTTTGGGGCGATAAAATTGAGAAAAACATAATATTAGAGGTGTTATATAGTTGATCCTGGGGGAGTTTCTACCTCATACATCGTTTAGTATTGTAGAGGGTGTCCATTTTGGGATTCAGCTCCATAATTCAGAAAGAGTTGTAATAAAATAGTTTAAATCCAGTTTCGATGGGCTTTTCATCCAATTTATTGAATGTGGAACTTGTAGCAGTTGTTGAGTATGTAATGCCGGTTTTAAAATCAACTCAAGCGGCACTATATTATTATGCTGTGAAGAAGAGTTTATCCAGGTAGATTATTCCTGATACGTTAAACTTTTGTGCATATATCTCTATGCTTCTTTTAACCCTGAATCGAGAATGGCTATTTGGACTTGGATTGTGGCCAAGTGAATCAAATGTTGCTCGGCAATGGTCTTCACATATCTTTGAGAACTGTGTAGATTTTTGGCTGAGTAAACATAAAAATAAAAAACTTTATGGTAAAGTCATGCATCAATGATACGATAAATAGTAGCTTCTATTTTATGGGAAATAGCCTGATATGGAAATTTCAAACTTTTAAAAGTCGTTGGATGTATGGGATCAGTTTGGTAGAGTATTCTTGTTTCGCAGTATGTACTTCAGGTTTAATCTGTGATGTAAGCTCAAGTTGAACTTGGTCAGAATGAATAAATGTGTCACATTAATTTGGTCCTAATATTGGTGACCATTTTAGCGATGTTCAAAATATATAAAAATCATGATATATGCATCATTGAAAGCTAGGGAGCCCTTAAATAATTCTGTAATATTTCTGCGGGTCTTGAAAACTGCAATTGTAAGGGGCAGTTCGCCGCGAATGATCTTAGTCCTTTGTAAGGCAGCAGATGCGGCCTTCAATTCCTACCCATCAGGGCTTTCAGAGCGTTCACACTCCGCGTTACGACTTGTTGAATGGTCTAGACATTCTTTCAAAGCCACCCCTCGATTGTGGAACCATTTTAAAAGCCAGAGACATTACGGAGTTATTCAGAGGCTCCCTATAGGGTGATCTCCATAAATATTAAAATTATGACTAAATTTGAAGAACTTTAAGTCGAATTGAAAGGTAGTTTCCGGATCTTTAATAAAGATAAGAGGTAGATTCTGTGAATAATCCAGTTAAAAACTCCAAAATACAACCCCTAGCCGATATTTCAGTCTGCAGTTTGATCGTACAGCAAATGCTGGAAGCCCCTGATCGATTAGCCATTATCGATGGGAGAGCCAGTGTGAGTTTTAAGCGTCTGCTACAACGGGCCAGTGCGATCTCGGCTGAACTTGAGATTCGTGATATTAAGCCTGGCTCTTTGGTTGGGGTATGCATGAGCCGCTCCTGGGAGCTTGTGGCAACTTTAATTGGCGTCATGCGAGCGGGGTGTGCCTATGTACCTTTGGACCCAGCTTACCCTCAAGATCGCGTACATTACATGCTGGAACACTCACGTGCTTTGGCGGCTATCGTGGATAGTGATAGTTCTGCTGACCTGTGTCGCGAAGTGGGGGAGTTAATCTGGCTCGACAAAGTGAGCGACCAAGGGGAGGAGATTTTAGATAGACCCGCTAGGCCATCAGCCAATGACTTGGCCTATGTTATCTATACCTCTGGCTCTACTGGCAAGCCAAAAGGTGTTGCAGTTGAGCATCAGAGTATTGTGGCAATGTGTCACTCTATGGGTGAGTTGTTCAGTGAGGAGGAACTCCAGGGAGTATTCGCAGGGGCCTCAGTCTGTTTCGACACTTCTGTAATGGAAATATTTGGCACCTTGTCACTCGGGGGCACGGTAATACTGGGTAAGAATATACTTGATTTGCCAAACCATCCGGCAGCGGATCAAGTAAGAACCTGTGTATCTGTGGCATCGGCAATGCAGACATTACTAGCCACTGAAAAGTTACCCGAGGGGCTTCAGTGCCTGGTATTTGGTGGTGAGGCGTTAAAGCGATCCCTGGTTGAACAGGTTTATTCATTGAAACCTGGGCTGCGGGTGTTCAATGCCTATGGCCCTACTGAGGATACGGTTTACTCAACAATTACCGAAGTTAAGCCAGGCACCAAGGCGATTACGATTGGAAAATCAGTGCCAGGTTCCCGTGCGTATATTTTGAATGAGTCCATGCAACCGGTTTCTTCGGGTGAAGCCGGTGAGTTGTATCTGGCTGGAAGCAAACTGGCAAGAGGTTACTTATACGATGAAATTCTCACTAAGGAGCGTTTTATCGAGAGGGAATCCAGTGACCTTATCCCGGATCGCCGCTTGTACAGAACGGGAGACCTGTGTCAGTGGACGGAAAATGATGAGATAGAATTTCTTGGTAGAGTCGATCAGCAGGTTAAGGTCAGGGGATTCCGTATTGAGCTTGAGGAGATAGAGTCGACGCTTGAGACTATGCCGGGTATTGAAGCTGCTGCAGCGGCCGCTGTAGATGGTGGCATTGGTCAGAAAATGCTAGCGGTCTACCTTGTTAGCCGGGATAAAACGATAACAGATACAGCAGTTAAAGATTTCCTGGCGCAGCGGCTTCCGAAATATATGGTTCCCCAAATCGTGAGGCACTTGGAGGCATTACCTGTGTTACCCAACGATAAGCTCGATCGCAAAAAGTTGATGAAACTAGAGGAGAGCTATGCTGGTTTGGGATCAAAGGTTGGTACTGAGAATAGTTCCAGTGACTTGATGCAACGCCTGATCGGTTCCAGCTCAGAACAGCAAGTTATCTTACTGTCGATTATCCAAAGAGAGGTGGCCGTTCTCCTTAATTTTGCTGATCCAGAAGATGTATCACCGGAGCAATCTTTTTCTGGCCTCGGTCTAGACTCTCTCACAACCTTGGAATTGGCTCGGCGTTTGAGCAATAATCTGGGCCGTTCGGTTGCTTCCCAGGCGATTATTACTTACGCAACCCCAAATGCCCTGGCAAACCACATCCTTGGTAGTTTGAGTGATAATTCAGCTAAGGACTCGAATGAAAAAGTGAATCGTGCAGCATCGGATTCACTTGCCAGCTTCCAATCACATATTCAATCTAGCCATCCCACTTTCCAAGCTGCAAAAGCACAGTCCTGGTCTGCACTGGATAAGAGTAAGCTGGTGCAAGAAGTCATGTATATGGTGAACGACCAGCGCCGAAACCCTTACAGTAAAGTGCTGCGCACAGGTAGTGCCACTCGGGGCACAGTGAGTGATGTTTACAACGATGAAGAGCAGGAAGCAATAATCTGGACAACCAATCTATATCTTGGTCTGAACCGGGATAAGGAAGTTATGGAGGAAGCCGCTTCCGCGGTAGCGAAGTTTGGCACTGGGATGGGTACTTCTGCCGCTGCGTCAGGTCTCACAGATCTCCACCTGGAGTTCGAGACTGAGTTTGCAGAGCTGGTAGGGAAACCCAGTGCATGCTTGTTCCCTACAGGGTATACCGCCAATGTTGGAGTGGTTGCAGGTCTTCTTGGTGAAGACGATGTGGTGGTTATAGACCAGCTTTGCCACGCATCTATTGTTGATGGTGCCCGTCTCTGTGGAGCAACGATCCGGACATTCAAGCATAATGATGCCGCCGACCTGGAGTCTGTGCTTGAGTCAGAAGTATCCCCATACCGCACGGTCCTTGTTGTTCTGGAAGGCGTATACAGCATGGGGGAGGGCGCCGCACCGGTAGCCAAAATTGTTCGTACAGCAAAGAAATATGATGCGCTCGTTTTGGTGGATGAGGCGCATTCCTTCGGATTCTATGGTGAACGTGGAGCGGGCATTTGTGCCGCACAGGGAGTTACCGACCAAGTTGATTTCATTATGACGACGCTCAGTAAAGCGCTGGGCAGTCTTGGTGGCGTTATTGCGGCGAAGGAAGAGTATGTAGATCTTTTGAGGTCATCATCAAGAGCTTATATTTTCCAGGCTTCGATCAGCCCTGCAGATATTGCCGCGGCACTGACGGCTCTGCGGAGGCTCAGCACCGATGATGGCTTGCGGGAGCGGCTCTGGGATACGACGCGCTATATGCGGCAGCGGTTCGAACAAGCCGGCTATGATCTGGGGACAGGAGATGGGCCTATTGTTACGCCGCACTTTAGTAACAAAGACAAGCTGTTTGCAATAGTGCAGGAGTTATATAAACGCGGTGTCCAGACATCGGCGGTTACCTATCCCATAGTGGAGAGTGGGCGTGGCCGGCTCAGGCTTATTTGCTCAGCAGCCCATACGAAAGGGGATGTAGACAAGACCGTTGAGGCCCTGATTGAGGCGGAGCGGGAAGTTGATAACTTATTAGTTGCCACAAAAGAAAAAGCTATGGACTCGAGCATAGCGCAGTCCGAAGTGGAAGATTGGGCGAATAATTTCTCCGGCTATCTTAAACGATCATTAGCAGGAGGCTCAGCCCCAACTCCAAACCTGGCTATGTCTGTAAGTGCCACTGACCAGTCTGAGCCGGTAAGGATTTTGTACTACGACGGAAATGTGACCTTAAGTGATCATAAAATATCCGGTCTGCCTTCCTGCTCAATGCTCCTAAAAAGTAGCGATGCAGTTTCCGCCTTGCACTCCTCCGATGTACAAGGGTTACTGAAAAGCATCTGTGCAGGGAGTTGTGTTTTAAATGGTCAGGTGGAGGCATTTATTTGGTTTATCGCGCGCATGGTTGATCTGCGGCGGGGCTCAAACGAGTCAGCAGCTAGCCGGCTGCATCATGAGCAAGTTGTCTGCTAGTTGAGTCGAAAATTAATCTAGATGATTGGCCCTAGCAAATACTGCGGGGCCTCTTTTGGATTCGTTATTGGCATCCATGCCCCATATGGCTCCAGGTGCAGTTGTAGCTTTGACATCTCACTCTTGAGGAAGCTTTCATGAGACGTAAGTTGCTGATTTCTCACTTCTCCACTCTGGCTAAGTTTCGCCAACCCAGCTGAATCAGTAACAGGACCAATATTGCTGCGGCAGCAGTGATAAAAAATGGCAATCGAATATTCAATTCCATCGCTCCCCCACCGACCAGGGAAATCAGACTTGCTACCAGCGTAAAGCCTGCGGTGGCTATTCCCATTACCCAGCCCTGTTCAGTTTCATCGACGCTATTGGCAAATGTCTTCAAGAGGGCGGGGTAGGCGAGCCCAAAGCAGAGATAGGCAAAGAAAATGCTCAAGTAACAAAGCCAAATTTGATTACTGAATGCAAAGACTAAAGCGCTGCCTCCCATAACCAAGGCAGATAATTTGATAACCAATGGCTTGCTCCAGCGTGATAAGACTGGCTTAACCATAAACAGGCTGGATATCGCCACAGCAATGCCCATAGTCAGCATGGCCATGCTGGTCACCAGCAAGCCTGCCTGGAACCGGCTACTCAAGTAATTGGCGATAAAGATATAAAAGCTGAGATGTACCAGCATAAAGCAGAGGTAGGCGGGGCAAAGCCTGATTACCCCTGGGCGGTCTTTTAAATGTATGAACTGTGTAAAGAGATCCAGGAATCGCAGCTTAAGCTGCATCGGTGCCTTTCGGCTGTCATGGAAGAAGAGCAAGATTAGGCATAGGGTGATGGCGACAAGCACTAGCGCAAAGTAGAAGGGCAGTTGAATGCTGGCGATATTCCCCAGTAGTTCTCTATCTGCCAACAAGCCAGCCATGATAGGGCCGGCAACCGCGCCGGCACTCATGCCGGCCACTAGAAGACCCAGGTTCCTGGAGGCTTCCAGTTCTGTCTTGCTGGCATCAATCATTGCCGCCTGCGCTATAGGCTGGTTGCCTGCAGTGAATCCGCTGACCACTCGCCCCAGGATCAGGAGCCAGAGGCTGCTGTTAACCAGAGAGAGGATAGTTATTGCATAACCAACAAGAGCACCTATTAGGCATAGCACCATAGCATTCTTGCGCCCAATACTATCGGATAGCTTTGCGATATATACAGAGCCGACAAACCAAGCCAGAAAGAAACTACAGATAACGACGCCATAATATAGATGCCGTGTCGCCTGGGGCGTATCTGTAGGTAAGAACTGGAATTTTGTCGACATAACCAGTTCATTGATAATTGGAAAAAGGAGTCCCTGGCCCATTAGGTCAACAAATACCACAGCCAGCAGGGCTAAGCGGCACATTGAAGACATGATGGGGGCCTCGCTTCTTGTTCGGTTATCAATTCCAATAACTGAATCAAGATAGCAGTTGGGGTGCTTTGACAGGAGTATCTACTGGAGCGGTAGGGCGATTGCTACTTTGCTTTTTTCGGGTGTCGGTATGGTGGAATTGCGCTTCCTTGCGTATTTTACTGTCTGGATTATCGATCAGCAGAGTTGTCGCTGGTTTTGGCGGATTTCGATCGTCCAGCTTTCGGATACACCAGCGCTTTCAGCGAAGCCCTCCCATTTATTCACGGCTGCTGCTACCTCTTCAACAATATCCATTGGCCGCTTGATGCTGATTGCCCTCCCTACGGCAAGCAAATCTTCTAATTGGAAATTGTCGCGCTTACCATTGATACTCATCTGATGTTGACTGGTCCACGCGCCCCCCGGATTGTGGGCGTAGGTTACATCGAATGCGGGCGACAGAGACCATTCGCCTTCGGGGCCCATCAGGAATGCAATGTTCTTTGTGTGATCATCTTGGTTCCTGGCCAAAACATTGAATACCATTCGGCGATATTGTTGAATCGCTTCATTCTTGGGCAAGTAGAGTTCACGCATAACGCTGAAGGCCTGCTCGTAAGAGTGGGCGCCAGCCATATTGAAATCCAGGTGCGCGATGCCGCAGAGAGATTGCATATGTAGCTTCTTGCCATTCACACGATCGAAGCGCCGCGTCATGAAATGTGCCCGGCCGTTTTCTTCGAGAAGCTGGCAGTCTGTCATGTTAATACCAGCCTCCAAGGCCATAAGATGGTATGCGTACTCAATCCTCCCGTACCCATCGGTGGCGCCGAGTTCCAGATCCCCGGCACCATCAAATTTCAGCAGCCAGTAGTCGTAATCTTTCGGCGCGGGAACTTGGCCCGAGCGTATATCCCCCTCGCTATTCATAGCAATCACCGCTTTTGCTCTGGCGCCTCCAGCGCTGGTACCCACTCTTAATATGTCCAGCAATGCCCCGGATTTCTCGGTATCACTCTTTCCAAGTTGGGCGTTCAGGTCAGTTTGCCTGTGGGTAATGGCTGCAGCTAGCTTTACCAGCTCCTCAATATTGAGATCGACAGAATCCTTAAAGCTGCCATCCACCGCGGGCTGAAATTCCAGCGCTCCCATACCACGGGTACCGGTATAGCAAAGCCGCTCAATGGGGTTAAAGCTTTCCGGAGTCCGCCCCTGCCGAGCGAGCCAGGCATCAATAACGGCATTACCGAATTTGTCGGGCAGGCAGTCTGCAAGTAGCCCCGGCAGTCCCTTAAAGGTGTCCCGATTGAGTGTGCGGAACATATAGGGTTCTACTGGAGACTCGATAGGCATGGTAATAGGGGCAATATCCAGCCTGCGCTGTAAAAACTCTGGGGCATATTCAAAAGCACCATACCCGCTGTCGTCCCAATGGACAGCGCCAACTATTTCCCCCCACAGATGCACTACTGCAGTATTTGTTCGATTTACCATTCTGGCTTATCCCTCTTTTTAATGTTTCTTGCCGGGGTCTTGGGGGTGCCTTCATCAGCCCCCCCTTTAAGGGCTTTAGTGGCGCCAGAGGCTCTGGCTCTTTGCCGCTGCTTGCCATGCATAGCAAGTTGCATGGGACTAACAGTTGGAGCTGGGAGGAAAGCTTCCAGTGCATCCAGCCGTCGAAGTACTCTCAGTGCCGCAACCAGGCTGTCGAGCCTGCCGCGACCAGCCTCTAACCCTTTGATGGTGGAGGTAGATAAGCCGGCACGCTCAGCCATATCATCCTGGGTGAAGTTCATCCGCAAGCGGTACTCTCTGAGCCTGTTGCCCAGCGTATTGAGTATCTGTTTATCAGACTGTCCGTGGAAGGCCATTGTAGCTATTATTCCATCTGTAAGTTACTAATCAGCTGTTTAATAGCTGCTTTTTGATCTATTAACACAAGTTAAAGTTATATGCTATTAGTAGTTAAAAATCCACCTTTTAACTAGCTTAAAATTAAATTATAGGTGGAAAGGCGGCTTTTATTCAGGGTAAAGGTCAATGCCAGGGGTAAAATCGATCTCGATACCTATGTTCATAATTAAAAGTCGGAGCAGCCTCTATCCATGGTCCTCCGAAGATCCTTGTGCAGGCGAAGGTACTTGGGGCCACTTCAGGAGGAAAAGAGCTGTAGATGTTGGAAAGGGCTATGAGACTTGCGAGATGCGTAAACAATGATGTCAAGGAGCTCACTCTGTTCGCGCATTGTTCACCTGCAGCAACTCCTTCCTAAGAAGCGTCCCTTAAGCTTAGAGGGCTGAACTATAACCTGACCTGGGTGGTACTAATGCACCGTATGAAAATTCAATCTGGAGTCAGCCAGGCAATATGTATCGATAAATAAATATTTAATTTTGAACTTAGAAGCCAATATTATTCGTGGGTAATTTATTCATCTGTAGAAGAAAATATTCTTCGAGTATAAAAATTCGAAGTCCCCAGGGCTATGAGTAGCTTAGAAGATACTAAATAGATAGTTGTTTTTATATATCAACTTGTGAACAATTTGTACTAAGTATGGTGGGTTCCCAGTCAAGTGGAGTTGGTTATAAAAATTTAGGGAAAAGAGTGAGTCTTCGAGTAAGCTTAATAGCCACCTTGATAGAGACGAAGTAGAAAATATGGATGTGAAAAAAATGAAGTACGTACAGGAATACATTTTCTTAGTTTTGTTTTCCCTGTCAGTGCCATTGTTATCCGTGATGATATTGAAGATGAGAATTACCAAGTACCCACCTCAATACTGCCAGCATTGGCCGACTTTCCAGGAGAAGGGCACGGGGTCCTGATTTTTCCTCAGTGAGTTGTTACCGCGGCACATGTGACCTGTACGAAACACCCTAAGGAGATCAATATTAATAGCCGGCCGCGTAAAATTGCGTCCGTATTCGTTCATTCTGGGCACAAAATGCTACCCGAAGCCCTTATCAAAGAGGCATTAGCTACAGGTGAAGGCATTAAGTTACAGGAATTCCTCGCAATGTCAGATGATATTGCGTTAATCAAGTTGGAAGAGCCAATCAATGATGTGGAGCCAATCCCTCTCTATCGTGGCAATGACGAACTTGGTAAGACTATCCAGTTAATCGGCAAGGGAAGCACGGGTAATGGTAAAGAGGGGCCAAAACCCAATAGCCCACATCGAACTTCTTTGCGTAGAGCCTTCAATGTTATCTCCAGTGTTGATATGCGCTGGATTTCCTACACATTTGATTCGCCAGCATCTGCTGTTTCACTTGAGGGTATGGCTGGCAATGGCGATAGTGGCAGCCCGGTTCTTATCGAGGAAGAACAAGGATGGCAGCTTGCTGGTCTTGTTGCTTGGGTTTCCAGCAACAGAGATTTGCGCACGTATCACGGTGGGCGCTGTGTTTTATACACATCATTTAAGTCCATTTAAAGCTTCCACCGCCTCCATGTAATGAAGC
>NZ_JBGMEK010000100.1:0-11298 GCF_041447265.1 Microbulbifer epialgicus | reverse complement strand
TCTTCGCCTCTATGTCAAGCTAGTTTTTGTCCGTTTTTTGACCCATGAAACTCTAAACTCTAGGTAATAAATACTCTCCCGTTTCCTTCCAGGTTTCCTTTAAACTCATACCGCTAGCGGTAATCAGGCAGTGTATGTGGGGATGTAAAGTTAACTGCCTCCCCCATGTATGCAGTGCCATAAGCATCCCAGGGATTACTCCGTGGTATTCTTTACTGGACATTAATTCAAGCAGTGTGTCTTTACTCGATAAAAACAGTAAATCTGTAAACTTTTCCTCGTTGTATTGCCATAATGGCAAATACTCGTGAGGTATAGTAAAGACCACATGGAAGTGCTCAGTATCGAATAACTTGCGACGCTGGTGGTCAACCCACTGCAAGCGTTTTCTCCCTGAACAAAGAGGGCAAATTCTATGTCTACAGGAATGATGCTGTTTCGTTATGTGATTTTGCTTGCAACGATAATAACTACTATCCATTGCTTTTGTTCGACACTCCTGTATCGAGGAGGTAGCCTTTAGGTTTTTTAGGGGTTGGGCAGTTGTTGATAGATAACCACTGTAAGCAGAAAATATATTTTGCAACACACGGTTATGCATTTTTAAAATGCCTCTTATACTCTAAGGATGGCACCACACCCGCGTAGCGGGTTTGTACAACATTTATATAGTGATCATCATGACCACTATTATCCTGATTACTATTTCGAATAGCAATTCCGCGCCAGAAGCTCAAAATCCGTATTAAAATTAAGCCATTACACATATCTGGCACAAAAGTACAAAACAGAAAAACGATCATCGTGACCACTATCCCAGAATATACCACCTTACGTAATTCATTGTATTTGCTAATTTTCTCGAAATGTTTTCCCCACTTGTCAAAATAACGATCACGATGACCGAAATTCAAGCTCTTATCTGGTCATATTTCCTACAATTTCGTAGAGATACCAAGCATTTGAAAGCCATCAGATACATGCCTTCCCGATACCCATACACCAACGCTCGCCTGGATTAATGAGCCTCCTGCGAATCTTTGTACAAGCAAGGTATTTGATTTACAAAACTGAGCAAGTCGACTGGCACTTTGATAAGGGCTTATTTCGCGTTAATCACACACGCCACCGGTAGGGACATGGCAGTATAGGGTTAAATAACTGGCTAAGTTACTTGACCACAATAATGTAAATAAACAAGCATCAAAAGCTTTGAATGCAACGGGATTTCTACCTAAGGGCGCCACTAAAAATTACTATTTTGCTGCCTGCCCATAGCAAATAATGAGGACTGCGGGGCGATAGATTAATGAAAATGCATTTTTTTGAGATGTCTATAAGTAAATTTATGAGCAATCATCTGGATGCCCTCAAATCTGAAAGCAGCTATTCCCCCCCTTTTATCTGCCATTAATTTTCAGACACAGAGTAGCCATAGCAGTATTCGATCAGCTTACAGGCACTAGGTAGCTTGCCTTGCTGCCTCGCTAATGTATGAGTTTAACCTCAGGACCTGGAAGCCATAACGAAGGAGTGAATCGCTCTTAATGCCCCACCAAGCAGATCTGGAAAACTGAGATTATTCAAAAGCTCCTTACTTTACATTCACCCCCACATTGAAATTTTCGCCACCAGCACCTAAGTTACGCCAATATTCCGTCAGTCAAAAGCCCATGAATTACTACCTAACATTGAAAACTCTGCATATCCTCTGTGCAATTATTATCCTTGGCACTGGGACGGGTATTGCATGGTATACCCTGCGCGGCTGGCTGTCTGGTGACTCGCAGGTACTCCGTTGGGTAAGTCGGGAAACTGTAACTGCCGATTGGATCTTTACCGGCAGTGCCGTGCTGGGATTATTGGGTAGCGCCTTCGGGATGCTAGTAATTAACCCAGTCTGGATGCAACAAGCCTGGTTGCAAATTGCTGGGGGCCTCACTGTGGCTGTGTTCCTGCTGTGGTTGCCGGTAGTGTATCTGCAATACCAGTTACGCCTACATGCAGACAGCGAACCCTGCCAGAAGAAGACCGGGAAAATCATGCGCGCCTGGTGTTTGCTGGGGGCTGTCGCATTTCCACTAACTGTAGCTATCGTCTATTTAATGGTAGCCAAGCCGGCTTTATAGGCTAAAGTGCCCAAATCATGATTAAGTGGCACCCGATCACCAGCCAGGTCACCCTGCTGCGGGTGCGAAAATACTGTTCGCGCCCGGGTAAATTTGGATTCAGTCGCGCCTCCATCCAGGCAACAAAAGCAAAACCGATAGCCAGAACAGGAAGCCCCCAAGAAGTTTGGTATAGCAACATCCCTACCCACCCAAATAAAGCTACCAGGTTGCTGAGTAACACCAGGGCAGTTCGGCGTGGATGGCCTGGGCGATTCAGTGCCCCACCCCACCATATACCACTGAGGAAGCTGAGAATAACCACGCTATATGCGGAAAAAAACAGGCGCCCATCAATACCCAACAGTGATATATCCAACAACTGCAGTAATATGCCAATGATAAAAGGAGTAAGCCCCAAATACGCCAGGGCATCAAACAGGCGGGTATCCACTACAGGGTGCTGATAGCCATGACTATCCATGTCGTCTAAGCTTCCTGTTCAGTCCGGTAAAAAGTTTCCAGTTAGAACAAAAAGTTTAGTGGCACGAGATCAGGCTTATGGAAAAAGAGCACAAAGTCGACGTCAAACAGGCACTACGGGTCTTCGATCGGGCCACCAAAGAGGGACAAAAAGAAGCCGATGGCTGGCATTTCCAGGGGCTGACATTGAGCACCGACTTTGATGGTTATACGGTTTTTATCAATTCACCCAAGGTAAAACTCACCGTCTTTTTCCATAACAAGTATTCCGTAGACTACGAAAACAGCAAGGATCTTGGGGAGTTTCTAAAACTAATTGCCAGACTCGACAATAACTGAACTTCAGTGGCCCACCTGCTCCGGCACCCCGCTGTGAAAGCGGAACTCACCATCGCTACTCTGAACCAGCTCCCTCTCCACTTGCAATAGGGCCTGCACACGGTGCTCAATATCTTCGCCCGCAGCCTTCTTGGCAAGATGCAGATAGTCACGGAAATGGCGGGCCTCCGACTTCAACAGAGACAGGTAAAACTTCTGTAGCTCTTCATCCAGGAAAGGGGCAATCTTGGCAAAGCGCTCGCAGGAGCGCGCCTCAATAATCGCACCACAAATTAAAGTATCGACCAAACGACCCGGCTCAGTAGTGCGCACTTCCGCGCGCAGGCTCGCCGCATAGCGGGAAGCGCTTACATGGGGATAGGCAATGCCACGCTTCTCCATGATGGCCAGCACCTGCTCGAAATGGCGCAACTCTTCGCGAGCCAAGCGCGACATCTTGTTCAGCAGCTCAAAGTCATTCAGGTAGCGGAACATCAAGTTGAGCGCAGTGCCCGCCGCTTTCTTTTCACAGTTCGCGTGGTCAACCAACATCATTTCAGGCTCGGCCAGCGCCGCTTCAATCCAGGCATCCGGAGTTGAGCACAGCAGGAATTCGTGGATAGCGGAAAGGTCGGGGGCTTGGGCACTCATAAGATAGATATTCAACTGGAGTAAATCACTTGGCGCGGGATTATAGCGGCCTGCTCAAAGAAACGCAGGCTTATCCGTTAAGTCATCTTTTACTCCCTCTACTGTTGACCACAGCCGGCACCGGTAGGAGGTGCAAATTGGTGGCCTGCTCAGGCTATCTAGATTGATAACGGTTTATTAAGTGAATTAATATGAAGCTTTTACAGACCCTAAAAACGATACCAATGAAAGATCACCGCGAATTGGCTCGCACAATCGGCCCTTTACTGGAGCAGCTCCACAGCAGCGCAGGGAAACTGCGCGAATCCCTGGAGCAACTACAAAGTGCAGGCAAACCCTGGCAGCATTACCTGTTGCAACCCCAGTTCGCACAGGAGACAGCCCAGGCTCTGGGGCAAAGTTTCGAGCGGCCATTTTCACTGGCCGGCGCTCTCTATGCCCAGCTGGATTATGCAGAGCCACTGGGTTCTGGTAGCGATGCCCGTGCAACCCTGCAACTTCCCGGTCTTCTCGCAGTGCCACAAAAAACATTGGAGCTGGCACGGCAGCTTAACAATCATAAAGAGAGCTTCAGTGCGGCTATCGCCGATTTCCGGGCAGTACTTGGGGAGCGACCAGTGGCAGAGAGAGATCGCACGGTGCGCGAGGTATTGGCCGATGCCGGCTTCCCCCGCGCCCACCTGCGCCAATGCTATCGGCTGGTACTGCTTTGCGCCAAACGGCCCGATGCCATTACCCTCTCCTGGATAAAGGCACGTAAATCGATTCGCAAGGTGAGTGTGAAGTGGTGTGAAAAGAAACTGGTACAGTTGGACCCGCTAGGGTCTGATCCCGGTATCCAATACCAGCGGCAACTACTCGCGGGCCTGCACAAGAGCCAACAGGACGATCTGCGCCAGGTACAGATACAGAGCCGTCCCAACCTTCAGGTGGCAGAGATTTTTTATAGCCATGAACCTGGAGAAGAAGATGAATACCACCAAGTTGGTTATTCATCCATGCCGATCCTGGTGGAGGCAAATGAGGCCGGACAGCTGCCAGAGTTTACCCGGGTAGATCACCAGCCCAGCCTGAGTCGGCGCCGCCAAAGGCGTGATCTGGCACTCTCTACCGAGGCATTCCTACCTGCACTGCGGGTATTCTTGCGGGTGCAAAGGTAAAGTCCTGGGAGGCCGCTTTTTCATCTTTAGAAACTATAACGATCTAATAGAAAACCCAGCTCTCAGTTTCGCTACAAGTACTACTTGAACAGGCCGGGAATTTTCGAGAAGTACTACCACCCCACCATGCAATATCAGCCCTTGATAACACCAGGAGCGACAAAACGCTGGTAGTAGGCAACTGATAAAGCGTAAAAATCCTCATCAATACGCTGGCGTACCTCTACCAGAGGCACGCCACGTGCCGGGGGCGTCGGGCTCAGGCCGTATTCTCGTAAATCATTAATTTGGCTGGCGCCCGCACGCAACAATTCGAACACCCAGCAATAAGGGCTCTGGCTGCCATCAAACCGGATTTGTTGATGACGCAGCTGCGCCACAAAGCGCTTTTCATCAACAATCTCTAACTGGCTGCGCACCGCATTTACCAAATAGCCCTCACGGCGCTCGGCAATAATACGGCGCTGCTCCTCGGTATAGGCATTCCAGTCGATCACTTCGTGGGCAAATCGCTTACAGCCTCGGCAAACATCGTCGCCTATTCCCGTTGAGCAAACCCCAATGCAGGGCGTGCGGACTTTTTTGTACATCGATTAACCAGTTGCAGCCATCCAGGCCCCCATGGCCTGGATCAATATTGCGCGTAGACTATTTTGTTTCGACCGGCAAGAAAAGTGTTAAGACGTTTACTACCATACCTACTAAAATTCACTCTATTAATAGTCGTAATTCACTTAAATTATTGATTTTTCGATAAACTTAACAGCAGTAAGGCTTTCCTGTAGTATTCGCCACCCGCCTTCAGCGGCCTCGAAAAAAAAATCCCAGCAGCCTGTGATGCATAGACTGGGAACTACACCCGCTGTTGGTGCCACCCCACACACCGAGAGGGACTTATCCGTGCTTGAAGCCTATCGTAAACACGTCGCAGAACGCGCCGAACAGGGCATTCCACCGAAGCCGCTCGACGCCGAGCAAGTAGCTGGCCTGGTTGAGTTGCTGAAAAATCCGCCAAAAGGCGAAGAACAAGAATTAGTTGAGCTGCTCACTCACCGCGTACCGCCAGGTGTTGACGAAGCAGCTTATGTTAAGGCCGGTTTCCTGTCCGCCATTATCAAAGGCGAAGCAGAATCCCCGCTGATCGACCGCAAGCACGCTGTAGAGCTGCTGGGCCAGATGCTGGGCGGCTATAACATCCACACCTTGGTTGAATTGCTGGACGACAAAGAGCTGGCTGAGCTGGCTGCGGAACAGCTGAAGGGCACCCTGCTGATGTTCGATGCCTTCCACGATGTGGAAGAAAAAGCCAAAGCCGGCAACGAACACGCCAAAGCAGTACTGCAATCCTGGGCCGATGCCGAGTGGTTCACCAAACGCAACAAAGTGCCTGAGAGCATCAAAGTTGCCGTATTCAAGGTAACTGGCGAAACCAACACCGACGACCTGTCCCCGGCACCCGATGCCTGGTCCCGTCCGGACATCCCCCTGCACGCGCTGGCCATGTACAAAATGAAGCGCGATGGCCTGGAGCCGGAAGAAGCTGGCGTTACCGGCCCGCTAAAGCAAATTGAAGAAGTGAAAGCCAAGGGCCTGCCCGTTGCCTTCGTTGGCGACGTAGTGGGCACCGGTTCTTCCCGTAAGTCCGCCACCAACTCCGTACTCTGGTATTTCGGTGAAGAAATGCCGGGCGTACCCAACAAGAAAGGTGGCGGTATTTGTATCGGCGGTAAAGTTGCCCCAATCTTCTACAACACCATGGAAGATGCCGGCGCGCTGGTATTCGAAGCTCCCGTTGACGAACTGGGCATGGGCGACGTTATCGAGATCCGCCCATACGACGGCAAGATCCTGGCGGAAGACGGCAAAGTACTGTCTGAGTTCCAGCTGAAGTCCGACGTTCTGCTGGACGAAGTTCAGGCTGGTGGCCGTATCAACCTGATTATCGGTCGCGGCCTGACCGGCAAAGCCCGTGAAGCCCTGGGCCTGGCGCCCTCTGAGCTGTTCCGCAAGCCTGAACAGCCCGCCGACACCGGCAAGGGTTACACTCTGGCGCAGAAGATGGTTGGTAAAGCCTGTGGCGTTGAAGGTATCCGTCCGGGCACCTACTGCGAGCCGAAAATGACTACTGTAGGCTCCCAGGATACCACTGGCCCCATGACCCGTGACGAACTAAAAGACCTGGCCTGCCTCGGCTTCTCCGCCGACCTGGTGATGCAGTCTTTCTGTCACACTGCGGCCTACCCCAAGCCCGTCGATATCGACACCCAGCACACCCTGCCGGACTTCATCATGAACCGCGGTGGTGTTTCCCTGCGCCCGGCTGACGGCATCATCCACAGCTGGCTGAACCGTATGCTGCTGCCGGACACCGTAGGTACCGGCGGTGACTCCCACACCCGCTTCCCCATGGGTATCTCCTTCCCGGCAGGTTCCGGTCTGGTAGCTTTCGCTGCCGCAACCGGTGTTATGCCGCTGGATATGCCCGAGTCCGTTCTCGTGCGCTTCAAGGGCGAAATGCAACCTGGCATTACCCTGCGTGACCTGGTACACGCCATTCCTCTGTACGCCATCAAGCAGGGCCTGCTGACCGTAGAGAAGAAAGGTAAGAAGAATATCTTCTCCGGCCGCATCCTCGAGATCGAAGGCCTGGAAAACCTGACGGTAGAGCAGGCTTTCGAACTGTCTGATGCCTCCGCCGAACGCTCCGCAGCTGGCTGCACCATCAAGCTGTCTGAAGAGACCATGTCTGAGTACCTGCGCTCCAACATCACTCTGTTGCGCTGGATGATCGCTGAAGGTTACGGCTCCAAGCGCACCCTGGAGCGCCGTGCGCGCGCCATGGAAGAGTGGCTGGCCAACCCGAAACTGATGGAAGCGGACGCCGACGCGGAGTACCTGGAAGTCATCGAAATCGACCTGGCCGAAATCAAAGAGCCGATCGTTTGTGCCCCGAACGACCCAGACGACGCTCGCCTGCTGTCCGACGTAGCCGGCGACAAGGTAGACGAAGTCTTTATCGGCTCCTGTATGACCAACATCGGTCACTTCCGCGCTGCCGGTAAGCTGCTGCAGGAACACAAAGGTGGCATTTCCACCCGTATGTGGATCGCTCCGCCCACCAAAATGGACGAGCACCAGCTGATGGAAGAGGGTTACTACAACATCTATGGTGCATCCGGTGCCCGCACCGAAATGCCCGGGTGTTCCCTGTGTATGGGGAACCAGGCACGTGTAGCCCCAGGCAGCACCGTGCTGTCCACTTCCACCCGCAACTTCCCCAACCGCCTGGGCGACGGTGCTAACGTGTACCTGACCTCCGCCGAACTGGCTTCTGTGGGTGCCATTCTGGGTAAACTGCCGACTCCGGCCGAGTATCAGGAATACGCGAAGAACCTGGATTCCATGTCCAGCGAAATCTACCGCTACCTGAACTTCGATCAGATTGAAGACTTCCAGAAGTCTGCCGAAGAAGGCAAGCGCATTGCTGCTACTGAGATTCAAGACGTTGCAGTTTAAGCAATAGCCCTATCTCCTTAAAAGCCCTGCCAATTGGCAGGGCTTTTTTATCGTCGCTATTAAATGCTGTCCACTGCCTCCTAACGAAAAAAAACAAGATTCAATAAGGCAAAGCGGGCCATATCCCCCCTTAGGCTGCTTGCCCCTTACCGTCGATCCGCAAATAACAGCCAGAGAAAAATACTCAACATCACCATGTGCGTGTTTGCAGGAAATACTCCGCCTGGAGCATTCGTAAGGAACCATTGCATCAAAAGTAGTGATCAAACCAAGCTACTGGGCAGGTAGAAGAAATACAGAGAGGGAAATGGGAAACTATCGCGAACAGAAGCACTTTCAATTCCAGAACCAAAAACCGCTCGAGTTACTAAAAGGGGGAAGGGAAGAATACACTGCGCTCGGGACCGTATGAGGCATGGATGCCGAATACGAGCTTACAAGGATGTATTCACAGCGCGTATCGAGTACAGTGCATTCTTTCCTTCTGCCCCAATAGTATTGCTATTACAGAACTACTCCCCACCAAATCAGCGTACCATCGTTTTTTTGAAATGACCGAGTACATGCTATAAAACTAACGTTTAAATATACGCGTAGTACTCCCCTTAAAATAGAATAAAGAAACAAAAAATCCAGCAAGAGTAATAAAACCGTCAACCATAAAGGCCGAACGAATGCCCGTGGCAATATCCGGCGCTAGGGACAAAATAATAGCGTTAAACCCAAGCCCGAATGCTCCGCCAAGAAATCGAAACATATAGATTATTGCCCCTGCAAGGCTTGACTCACTAGAATCAACCACAGTCATAGCCGCAGTAACAATAGCGGGGCTATAAACACCAAGACATATCCCAATCAACAGCAATCCAGGAACAAGATAAATATAATTCACTTTCCCACTCAAGCTAGCCAAGCAGAAAAGCCCCAAGCTCATACCTAACGCTCCTATACAGATTAATACTTTCTTCCCTACCCTCTCATAAAGAAGCCCAGAAAAAAAAGCAAAAGTCCCAGAAGCAATCATCATTGGTAATAAAGCAACTCCTGCCTGAAGCGCCGTGAATTTGTAGACCTTAATAAGCAGAAGCGGAATATAGACAAGAGTTTCAAAAAAGGCGACTGCAACAAGTAATACGCTCAGTCCAGCAGCCATAAAACTCTGATTCCTTACCAGATCAACAGGAATAAGCGCATTATTTTTTGCCCAACGCTCAGCGGCAACAAATAAGAAAGCAGTTAGTAGCGCAAAAACCAATAACAAGAGGAATAATGGATGCTCAAGCCCATACTGAGCGAATATATCCATTCCCAGCAAAAAGAAAAATAGTGAAACGGAAAGTGTAATCACACCAACATAATCAACTTTATTGTGTTCCCCGACACTCATTTCTGCGGGATATTTTTGCCAACAAAGGCAAGCCGTTAACAGTGCCAAAGGTATATTCATAAATAAGATCCACCGCCAACTTAAATATTCAGAGAAGAAACCACCTATCACAGGCCCACAAGCCGCTGCAAAACCAAGTGCAGCCAAAGTAAAGCCACCAGCTAATCCGGCCCGCTGACCGGGCAAAAGGTTGTAGGCCATCCCCAGTATGGCCGACCATATCAAAGCCCCACCGAGCCCCATTAATGCGCGGGATGTAAGCAACACCCAAGTTTCCAATGCCAGTCCCCCAGCAAGTGAGGAAAGAGCAAAAATCGCTATCCCTGTAAAAAATATGTTTTTACGCCCATAAATATCTGCAAGGCGACCACTGGTGACTATCAACACCCCATAAGCGAGAGAATACGCATTTACCACCCAATGAACTGCGGTAATATCTATCGAAAAATTTTCCGCTATTCTCGGCAACGCTGGAGGAAATGCTGTAAAGTCACCCGCCACAAGAAAAACCGCCAAAAAAAGAACAAAGAGTCCCCAATAGTGCTGGCCTGACAGAGGTCTATTACAGGTTGTCATCGGTTGCTTCTTCACCTCAATAATTTGGAATTGCGCTAGTAAATCGACAGTGCTCTTTGGCACCGCTAAGATCAATCTGCCCTCCAAAAAACTTCATTGAAGTAAAAACATTGTGCCCGAAACCCCTTCAACGTATGGGATAGCATCTATTACCCCGCCAAACTAAGAAGTTAACGGATTAACGCGCCACAAAGATATTTTAACTGTTGCTTACAAGCCGGCGAAAGCCTGTTTAATAACAGCAGATTCTCACATTAGCGGGAGCGTTACACGGGCAATAATGGAAGAGACTCGATATAAAATTAACTAAAAATGTGCTGGGCTCTAAACTTGTACTCCGAGCACGAAGTGAGAGCTTCTGTTATATCTTGTTGAACACTTAGGAGTCTATCTTTTACCAGGCGAAAATTGTTGATGAAGTTGCAGATAACTTTTTAGAGACTTACTACTGGGTCAGAAGGAAAGAATACACTGCACTCGATATGCGCTGTGAATACATCCCTGTAAGCTCGTAATTGGCATCCATGCCTCATACGGTCCCGAGCGCAGTGTATTCTTTCCTTCCCCCCTTTTTAGTAATATCAGAGGTCAAGTCTCCATCCTTGATATCGGATGCTGTTACCCCAAGCATTGGATCAAAGAGGGAGCCCTGTACCACTCTAACATCCTCCACGCCCCTTATTGTTGGATCACCGTCAGCCGGTGGTGTCGGTGTCTGACCATGAATATACCAACCATAATCTTTGATGAGTTGTTTCCCATAGGGCTGCCCTGAAGCGTTGGTACCCAGATCCCAGTAAGCGACCCTGTCATCACACCACGCAGAGGCTGACCTTCCGCCGCCAGCTGGTCAAAGGCAATATAAAGATCCTGGAGATTTTGAATAAATCCAGTCGCTGCAGCATCGATATTAGCCTTGATACCGAATACTAACTTGTCATGTGCAATTTTATGGACACCACGAGTGTCATTTGAGAGATAATCAGACATGTAATAAATCCTAGATTGCCAACATAAGTGACACACGCTTGCCCGCCAGAAATTCTAGCGGACTCAAGTAATTTAATACCTTCCTTGGGCGGGTGTTGATTCGGAATAC
>NZ_JBGMEK010000099.1:0-12859 GCF_041447265.1 Microbulbifer epialgicus | reverse complement strand
AGGCATCCACAAACCAACGGCATCTGTGAGCGCTTCCATAAAACCATTCTACAAGAGTTCTACCAGCCTTCATTACGCCGGAAGATCTATGGATCAATAGAAGAGTTACAAAAGGATCTGGACGAATGGCTCACATATTACAATAATGACCGTACCCATCAGGGTAAAAAGTGTTGTGGCCGCACTCCGATGGCAACACTTGAAGATGGAAAAAGCATCTGGAAGGAAAAACTCGTAAACTGAATTTGACCTGACAAAGCACCTTCTGAAAAACCGGTAACTGTCAGATCAAGTCTGAACTACTACAGATAAGCTCAGTTTTACAACTAAAACTCAACCATAAAATAGCACTCCAATAATTCGTAAATTTATCTCCGAATTTATAGAGATGCCCATAAATTACTTTAGTGTACGTAGGAATAGTTTAATTTTTCCACGTCGCTGAGAATTACAGACCATCTTTAGTTGTAGTACCTGCACCAACCTTCATTCGCACATTGTTCAGATAATCACAAACCATTTCCATCCCATCCAACACTCTAAAGGTATGTCTCTGAATTATATCTGGGGGTACAAAATAGAGGCTGTCATTCTTAACCGCATTGAGTGTCGGATAGGCTTTCCAGGCATCCAGCCAATCTGGCCGGCTTTCTCCCATGCCGCTGGAAATAATCACTTCAGGATTCCGGTTAAGAACAGACTCGATACTGATCTTGGGTGCTAAAACCATCGCATCAGCAAATGCATTACGGCCACCACACGTTTGGATCACATCGCTGATCAAATGCTCGCCGTTGAGTGTCTGGAGGGGATCATTCCATACTTGGTAGAATACACTTACCGGTGTTTTTTTCTTGTTGCTTTGCTGGAGCTCATTTAGCCTCTTAAGCCACTCGCTTGCGGTGCGATCCGCATTTTCGCTTGTGCCGGCAAGTTCGCCAAAAATTGTTACATTCTTTGCAATATCTTCCAGAGTTCGGGACTCAGTGACGAATACCGTAAACCCGAGATTATCCAGCTTTTGGATCATTTCATCGCCATTTCCCGACCCCCAGGCGACAATCAGATCTGGTTTCAGAGCCAGCAAAGATTCATAGCTTAGTGCTTTGTAATTGCCAATCTTTGGTAACTTCTTTGCTTGCTCGGGATAATCGCTATAGCTAACAGCAGCAACCAGCTTCTCTCCCGCACCTGCGCTATAGAAATTTTCTACAATATGTGGAGCCAGGGCAACAATACGTTCTGCCGGCGCTGGCAATTCGATCCAGTGCCCCCGTACATCCTGTACACGTACTGGTTTATCGGCCCAACAAGAGCCTGTCCATAAAAGGCTCAAGGTGGTAATGAAGATTGTGAAAATACTCCGAGACATCATTTAACTCGTCTAACTCTAAACTTATTGTTTTGTAACACTCAAATTTTAAACACTGGCAAGAGCTACCCACAGAATTAGTATTACGAGCTCAATAATTTCGACCAGGCCACCCAGACAATCACCGGTATAACCACCAATAGTTTTCTCCCATAAATGACGCCAACAAAGAATCAGCACAGGTAAAGCACTAGCCATTCCAACTACGATGGCCATAGGAGCTGTTGCGAAAGCGATGGCCGTAACGATAATGACCACAGACAATAGCTCCCATCTTCTCTTTGAGCCAGAGGGTGGAACAAAACCCTCCACACGGGCGTAGTCTGAAATACTCATTAGAGATAACGCTGCCGCCCTGGCCAACATCGGCGACAGTACCAGCGGCAGGTATATCCAGTTTTCTATCGCATCCAGTTCGGCTGTAAGTAGAGTTGCGATCGCTGCGAATTTAATCAGTAGAAATACAACAAGTGCAACAACCGCAACTGAGCCACAATGTGGATCATGCATTACAGTGAGGATTCGATTGCGCCTCTCTTCAGGATCAGCACATTTGTGACCGGCAAAGTAGGCATCAGTACAATCGGCAAGACCATCAAGATGTAAGGCACCAGTTAAAATGACCCAAAACCCCAGCAATATTGCCGCCTGTAGCTGAATTCCCAGTGGGGCCAGCAGGTATGCTGCGGCCGATAATAGAAGCCCAATAACAACCCCAACAAACGGATAGAAGTATATTGATCGCTCTACTGTTTCTTTATCGACCCGGTACAACAATCCCGCGACTGGCAGCCGGGTAAGAAAGACCAGTGCATATAGGAATGCCTGGATAAGACCTGAAAATTTACGGACAATAAACATAGGCATCCTGCCCCGGATAGGGAATCCCGAAAGTCCCGCTATTGCAATCGTATTCCATTGACGCGGCAAATCCATAGCCTACCTGTAACGACATCATCTGACCGGGCCCCCAACCATTGGCAATGGTCAGCAGTAACTTGATCACGCCACCATGGGTTACCAATAATAGAGATTCTCCCGAGTAGCGCACAGACAGCTCGCTAATAGTCTGTAGCACCCGGGACCGGAAAGATGTGAAAGGCTCACCGCCTGGGGGACAGTGCTTTTCTGGCTCGCGGCTCCATGCATTACACAAGGTTTTGTGCTCGGTCCAGATTTTGTCGATCGCTTGCCCTTCCCATTCACCGAAACTAATTTCGCGGATACCGGGAACAATATCTACTGGCAACTTTCTTTTGTGGCCCAGCTGGGCAGCAAATGCCTGGCAACGACCCAGTGGGGAAGTGATAATTCTATCCCATGGGCCGGTAAGATCCCTGAGTCCTTGCCACATTTGCTCCCAACCTTCTTCAGTTAAGGAGACATCAATCTGGCCACGAAATATACTACCGCCAGCACATGCGCCATGTCGTAACAGGTCAATCCTCAACAGGTACACCTGCTTCGCTAAATGTGAACATCTTGTTATGCAGGTTAAGCGCCTGCCTAATAATACTTATAGCCAGAACAGCACCAGTACCCTCCCCCAACCGCATATTGAAGTTGAGCATAGGACTAACCCCCATACGCTCTAGGGCCAGTTTGTGCCCAAGTTCATCCGACAAGTGCGCAAATAAGAACCAGGGTTTTACAGAGGGATTGATAGCTCCAGCAACAGCAGCTGCAGCCGTGGCCATAAATCCGTCAACCAGAACCGGGGTTCCCCGCTGGGCGCAGGCGATAAATGCCCCGGCCAGGGCCGCAATTTCGAAACCACCGAGAATTTGCAGAATACTCACGGGGGAATCCAGAGCAGCGCTGTGCTGCTCCAAAGCAGATTCAATCAGTGCAATTTTTCGGGCGAGTACATCATCACCGATACCTGTACCTCTCCCTGTGATTTCTGGAACTTTCAAATCAAACAAAGCAGCAAAAATTGCAGCTGCCGAGGTGGTATTACCGATCCCCATATCCCCGCCGATAAAACAATCACTATCAGTAGAGTGCCTTCGTCCCACATTAAACGCACTTATGAGCTGCCCATAAGTCATCGCGGGTTTACCTTGGGAAAAATCCGCTGTAGAAGGCGCAATGACCTCATCGATCAATTCAGGGTGCTCAGTGGGCACCACACAGCCCAAATTAATAGCAGCAAAGTCTGCATTCTGCTCTCGACTCAATACATTGATGGCCGCCCCACCCTCACAGAAAATATTAAGCATTACTGAGGTAACGGCCTGGGGAAATTGCGAAGTGCCCTGGGCTGCAATACCGTGATCAGCTCCAAAAACACGCACAGATAGGCGTTCAAGTTGAGGCTGCCCTTTACCCTGGAACCCGGCAAAATCTACAGCAATAGTTTCCAACCGGCCGAGTGCGCCCTCTGGCTTTATCAATTGTTTCTGCCGGGCAATAGCTGCATTTCGAGCCGATTGATCTGGTGCAGGTGCCGGGTTATAGAGCCAGCTCAGTTCATCAGACATAACCTTTCGCCTCTCGTGCTCAATCTATTTTACCGTCAGAGGTAAACCGGCAATAGCCAGGGTTACGCTGTCAGCCCGCTCCGCCAACGCCTGGTGCAACCAGCCTGCAGCATCCACAAATTCCCGTGATAATTGCCCAAGAGGCACTATCCCGGAGCCAACTTCATTACTAACGAATATCCATGGGGCGGCATTGTTTTCTGAATTATTGCGCCTTTGATCAACACGCTGCATCAATGCTTCGCGTTCACGCGCCCAGACGCCTTCATGAATGCAGTTACTGAGCCACAACGTCAGGCAATCCACCAAAACACAGTGAGATTTAGGGGATGCATCTAAAGCCTCAGCCAACGCGATAGGCTCTTCAATAGTTTGCCAGTGTTGCCCCCTGTCTCCTTGATGACGAGCGATACGAGAAGACATTTCCTCGTCCCCCGCTGTAGCAGTTGCCAGGTAACTAAGTCCACCGGCATTGTTACTTTGCAGCCACTGTTCAGCACGCTGCTGTGCCAGTCGGCTCTTGCCGCTGCGCGCACCACCGAGAATCAGGTGCAAATTACTGTTGTTATACATCGGCAACCACCAGGGATTTACCAGTTACCGGGTGTGGTACCACTGTGACGCTGTAACCATAGAGTTGCTGCATATTTTCTGCGGTCAGTACCGTTTCTGGGCAACCATAGGCCATGCTACGGCCATGCTTAAGGGCGAGGATCCGGTCACTGTAACCACTGGCGTGAGCGAGATCATGCACCGTCATCACAACAGCCACACCACTTCGCGCAAAGTCGCGCACCGCTCTCATCATTTCGTACTGATGAGCGATATCGAGGCTGGTAGCCGGCTCATCCAGCAGAAGCAAACGATCTCCTCCATCTTCAGCACGCCAGATTTGTGCCATTACCCGTGCCAGTTGCAAGCGCTGCTGCTCACCGCCCGACAATGTGGGATAGAGACGCCCAGATAAATGGCAAACGTCCAGTGCCGCCATAGCTTCCAAACAAATAATTCTATCTCGCTCAGTGCCTGTGGAGTGTGGCGTGCGGCTGAGGGCAACCAGTTCAAGGCCCGTAAAGGCAAATGAAAGCGGATTGCTTTGTGGCAGAACTGCCAACTGCCTGGCTCGCTTGCGAGCGGGCAAACTAGCAAGCGACTCACCTTTAAAGTGAACTCTTCCAGTCTCCATCGCAGATTCACCGCAAAGTGCGCGCAATAGTGTCGACTTACCGGCACCGTTGGGACCAATCACGCAAACCAGCTCCCCGACATCAACGTCAAGACATACATCGGTAAGCAGCGGTCGATTGTCCACACTTACCGTGACTCCCTCAGCCTGTAACAGAGCCATTAGAGGGACCCCCTGTTTTTGCGTAACAAGGAAATAAAAAATGGCACCCCAATCAGGGCGGTAATCAACCCTACCGGTATCTCGACGGGCGCAATAATTGTGCGTGCGAGGGTATCAGAAACCAATAACAGGCTGGCGCCAGCCAGCGCCGATAGGGGTAACAGCTGGCGATGATCCGGCCCCACCCACAACCGCACTATATGCGGCACCACCAAACCCACAAAAGCAATACTGCCGGCCACGGCAACTGAAGTTCCCACCCCTGCAGCGACAAGCACGATCAAGCTGGTTTTTACCCGCTCCACATCGACACCGAGATGCCGTGCCTGGGATTCCCCCAGCAAAAGAACATTCAGTGAAGAACCAAAACCGGGCAGGCTGGCAAGCAACCCACACAATACTGCCAAAATCAGAAAAGCACGGGGATAGCTGGCCGCATCCAGCCCACCCATTAGCCAGAGGCTCATACGACGCAACGTGTCATTATCTGCAAAGTATTCCATCAGCCCGATTAAACTTGCTGATAGAGCAGTCACAGCGATACCCATCAGCAGCATGGTGGCCACCGAGGTTCCATTGATACTTTTTGCCACCCGATAAACCAATGTCACTGCTAGCAAGCCACTGAAAAATGCCGAAATTGATACCACCGGCAAACTTCCAAAGCCACCGGCTACTTCTGCTCCAAGTAAAATAGCCAGACAGGCACCAAGGGAAGCACCCGCAGTAACCCCAATTAATGAAGGGTCAGCCAGTGGATTGCGAAATAAGCCCTGTAACATCGCACCACAGATGGCGAGTACTGCTCCTACTCCTGCCGCCAGTAAAGCCCGTGGCAAGCGAATTGCCTGGACGATATCTTTTGCCAGACCTCCCTCCCCTTGCCCACTGAGGGCAGAGACAACTTGAGAAGGTGAAAGATATACAGCACCGACGGCCACTGCGACAACAAAACTCATTGTGAGCCCTGCGGGCAATACCCACCAGGCAAGATTCAAAGCTTTGACACGGGCGATTGTCATCGGCTTACCTCTTCCAATGTTGCCCCACCTTGGTCTCGTCCGAATTGCCTAAGCCAAGAGTTCTGCATATGTTCGGCAATAGAATCAGCCAGCCTATCCAACTGCTTCTCACGATGGACATTCAGGTTCAGCGGTGTAGCCCCTGTTAGGCCGCCCCAGGAAAACAGCGCATTTTGGGCTTGCGGAGAATCGAAAAGCCCATGCACATAAGTAGCAAGCACCTGCCCGTCGGCACTGATAGCCCCATCTGGCCTAAGGTTTCCAGCTTCGTCATGAAGAAATACCGCGGGGATCTGCAAAGCTGGCCCTTCTGTAATCCCGCAGTGTATTTCGTAGCCTTGAAGGGCGATATCCCCCTGGTCATTATCCTGATTTCCCAGAGATAGAAACCCGGTAACATTTATTAATGCCTTATATGGCTGCAGCCTGGTTATGTAATCCAGATAACCGAGGCCTAGCTCACTGCCGGGGACATCTTCTACCCCATCTGGGTCCTGCACCTCTTTTCCCAGCATTTGCAGGCCGCCACAAATACCTATGAGTTTTCCACCATAACGCAAGTGCCGATCCAGTTGTGCAGGCCAGTCATTTTCTTTTAAATAGGCCAAATCAGCCTGCACATTTTTACTTCCAGGCAGGATAACCCAATCGCAAGGGGGGATTGATTCACGCACGCTAACAAATTGCAGGTCAATATCCGGGTTCAACCTCAGTGCGTCAAAATCTGTATGGTTACTAATTCGGGGCAGCACCGGTACCACTACCTTTAGCCGAGCATCAGCACCAGCCTGCTGGGTGCTAATCGCATCTTCCGCATCCAGGTACAGGTCGTGGAGGTATGGCAATACCCCGAGAACGGGTTTACCGGTGTAGTTTTCCAACCATTCGAGCCCCGGCTCTAGCAGCTGCAAGTCGCCACGAAAGCGGTTGATCACAAATCCAACTACGCGGTCGCGTTCAGTTGGGGACAGTA
Organism: Microbulbifer epialgicus; assembly: GCF_041447265.1. Lineage (NCBI taxonomy): Bacteria > Pseudomonadati > Pseudomonadota > Gammaproteobacteria > Cellvibrionales > Microbulbiferaceae > Microbulbifer > Microbulbifer epialgicus. The sequence goes on along the minus strand of NZ_JBGMEK010000099.1, from coordinate 5,661 downwards.
ACTCGAGGGTGCCTACCAAGTGGGCGAAAACACCGCCGCGATCAATATCAGCAATTAACACCACAGGGCAATCCACCGCCTCAGCAAAACCCATATTGGCAATATCATTTTCCCGCAAATTGATTTCCGCCGGACTTCCCGCGCCTTCAACAAGCACCAGCTCATATTGATCACTAAGGCGTTTAAAGGAATCCAGCACGGCATTTTGTACAGTGGATTTGTAATGGTGGTAATTCAGGGCCTGCATATTTCCCAGCGCCCTGCCCTGGATAATCACCTGAGCCCCAGTGTCTGAAGCAGGTTTAAGCAGCACAGGGTTCATATCGCTATGCGGTTCTATTCCGCAAGCTTGGGCCTGTAGCGCCTGCGCCCGCCCTATTTCGCCACCGTCCGTAGTGACTGCACTATTGAGCGCCATATTTTGTGGCTTGAATGGAGCAACACAAAGTCCCTGCCGGGCAAAATAGCGGGCAAGCGCCGCAACTAGAGTACTTTTGCCAGCATCCGAGGTGGTGCCCTGGATCATCAATACGGACATAACGAATACAACTTAGTAGTCGACCCCTTTCCTGGCCTTGATCCCAGCTTTAAAGGCATGCTTTATATCTTTTACTTCAGACACAGTGTCCATCAGCTCTTGCAGAGCACTACCACCGCCGCGGCCGGTCACTACCACACTCTGCTCTGGAGGGCGTTCCGCCAAAGCTTTCAATATCTGTAATTCATCCAGGTATTTATACGCGAGCATATAAGTTAACTCGTCCAATACCACTAGATCATAGCTGGCATCGGTGAGCATTTTCCCGGCTTCCTCCCAGGTTCGCTCTGCAGCTGCTATATCACTGCCGCGATCCTGTGTATTCCAGGTAAAGCCCGTACCCATTTGGTAGAGGTTTACTTCAGGGCAATGGTTTTTGAGAAAGAGTTCCTCTCCAGATTGTTGTGCACCTTTGATAAATTGCACTACCCCCACCTTCTGGCCATAACCTAGCGCACGTATAACCATGCCGAAAGCAGAGCTGGATTTTCCCTTGCCATTACCAGTTAGCAATACAGCAACTCCACGCTGGATATCGGCCGCTGCTATATTTGCATCAACCTTCGCCTTATGTTTTTGCATTGCCTGTTTGTGTTTGGCATTTTTTTTCTGCTGGTCTTCCGACATGGTCACCTCAGTTCAAGAATCTATTATAGAGAGTGCTTTAGAAGCTGAATTCCACACCGGCATAAGCAGCAGCGCCCGCGGTGTTATACCCAGGCACTTCCTCATAGTCTTCATCCGCGAGGTTTTCTCCACGAATGTAAACGGCAGTAGCATTATTCAACTGGTAACGTACGCTAGCATCCAAAACTTGGTAATCATCTATGGAGGAGCCATCTGTATCTTCCGCTCCAGCACTAGAGCGTAGATTCACCAGAAGACTAAGAGCGCCGGTCGGTTTATAGGTAAAGCCCAGGTTAGCCAAATGCTTCGGGATTCGCGGGCGTGGAGAATCATCAGCCTGTTCGGCATCGGTATAGGTGTAGTTGGCTGACAGCAGCAGAGTATCAGTGACCTGAGTTTCGGCTATCAATTCAACTCCACGGGATTTGCTTGTTCCCTGGCTTTGCAGGTAACCATACGCATCGTTATTCCAGCCAATTTCCTTATCAATGACCTGCTTAAACAGTACGAATTCCAGATAGAGGGAATTTTCACCAAAGTACTCAACACCAAGGTCCAAGCCTCGACTCTCTTCCGGCGATAGTGTTGGCAGTTCTAGTGGCTCAGAAGTCAACCGATCAGTTGCGGTAGCGTTGTGATTAACTTCATACAGACTGGGAGCGCGGAAGCCGGTACCGTAACTGCCTTTTATCTTTACAGTACCGTTGGCAACATTCTCAAACAGGTACGCTGAGCTGGCGCGGAAACTGTTAAAGCGGCCAAAATCTGAGTTGTTGTCATGGCGAAGACCAAGGGTGATATAGGCTTGATCGGCATAGCTTCCCCGGTATTCAGAATAAACCGCCCACTGATCCCGGTCCAAGTCTCCCGAAGTATCTTCACGGTGCTCCACCCCGTAGACCATCCCATGTTCGCGACTAAACCCATGAGAACCAGTGAGGTTCAATTTTTCAATATCACCTTCATACTCATAGGAAGTTCCCCCTCCAATGTAGATGCGCTTCAAATCAGAATGTGAATAGGCCAACTCTTGTTGACCATCTTCGCCATTGTGAGCCAAGCTGACACGAGCACTTTCCTGGCTGAAATCAAAGTTACAATCGTCCTGAGAGGGCCAGCCGCAACGATCATATTCACCTGAGGCATCGGTATCCCGCGCTACAGCTTCCACTCGCCACAGCTCAGAGATATTCCAGCCTACTCGGCCATGTAAAGTCTCGTTATCATAACCGTCGTCATCCCTCAATTCAGTGTCATCGCTGCTGGTATTGAAACCATCGGTTTCCAGCGCCGCAGCTGAAAGGAAGTAATCCAGTGTTTCATTGGCTCCACTGGCACTGGCATTGTAGCGCTCAGTATCGTAGCTACCACCCTCAGCGGATAATTCAAAGCGCTGCCCTTCATCCTCTCGACGGGTCGAGATATCCAGTACACCACCAGCATCAGCCCCATAGAGCATGCCTTGCGGACCGCGTAGCAATTCTACTCGCTGCAAATTACTGCTCATAATATGCTCAATATGAGCACCCGACTGGAGACCGGTTGGATCAGAAATATCGATGCCATCTATTTGGACCAGCGTTCTAAAGCCAGATTCCCCCCGCACCTGTAGCGAGGTTGTCTTACCAATACCACCGCTGTTGTTGACAGAAACCGAAGGTACGCTTCGCAGCACATCGGCCAGGGAAGCCAAACCTCGTGCTTTGAGTTGCTCTTCATCCAATACGGTTACCGAAGTGGCGATCCTGCGCAAAGGCTCATCTTGGCGGGAGCTCACAACAACTAAAGTTTCCAGGTCGGGAATAGAAGATGCACTATCGGTAGATTCGCCAAGTACTGGCACACTCACAGCTGACAGCACAGTCAAGCTCAATAAAGATTTTTTCAAGTTTCAACCCCTAAGGACAAAAGCTCATGGGATCGAGGGAGGAATAGCAATGCGGCACGCCGACGAAGCGTGAAAGATCGTATTGCGAGATGGTAGCCCTCCGCTCCATCGTGTTTCGAGAAGAGGCCGGTATCGGGCTTACCGCTGATAGCTCAGGCGGATCACCGTTGCGGGGGCAGCGCCGGAATTCCGGACTTCCCGTTTAACCTTCTCAGCCAACATCGGGCAGAAGGCACCTCTTATCGTGGTCGCGAAACTAGTGGAAAGGCGTTGAAATGTCAACCAAAGCCAAAAAATGGTAGCTGCAGATTCCTCGTTCCTCTACTGCGGCTATGGGCACCAGTGGAGGATTTTGGTCGGCTGCATCAATACGCGAAGTATTGAACTTAAGGTTACGCTATTTTAGAAGGAGCGCCGGTATGATGACCGGATTTCCATTTCATTTCAATTCGGCAATAAGCTTCAGGATATCCATTGGTCGGAAGGGGCTTAAGCAGACTTAAGCTTCCTCTAATGAGAAAAACAGCTGCACCCCACACTCTACGCTTTGGACTTACGAGTGCGAGCTAGGGGTGTGTTTACCATCGGACGAATCTATGTAAATCCGAGGATATTCTACATAGATGTATGCAAGAACCGATGCTCTGATCAATGAAGCGAAACGGCTACAGAAACCATTGTAACCGGCCTCAACAGCACTCTATTAAAACCCGCGATTGATAACTAATATTGCCGCACAAAAATTGATTTCCCAGTACTTTCATTGACTCATCAAGCCGCTAGCCTCCATAGTTTAGCAGCAATTTATTCTCGAAGCTTAAGCACAGTCTTTCCCTTTCCACATAACGCCACTTAAAAAATTCACCAACCCGTTATGGGTTTTCTAAATTATTTATTTTTCCGACTGCATCCAGAGGTCAATGCCATTGAAGCTAATATAGCACCTATTTTAAAGATAACTAGGAAGATTATCGCCCCGTTAGCCATGAGCAATAACAGCCAAGATATCCACACACATTGCCTACCATAGCAGCAAAGAGATTTCCAACGGACCACCTGAGCCTATTTTGCTGGTACAGAATTTTGAACAATCACTAGTGGTATACTCGTAGGCCTAAGCCTAAAATTTCAACAGGAATTGAAAAAATTGGAAGAAGTAGCTTACAAAGCCCAGAAAGCTAGGTACACAAAAGAAACTGTGTTATTCCGGCAGGGAGATACTACTCCTCATATTTACTTTATTCATACAGGCTATGTTCTTATCCATAAAGTAGATGTAAATGGTAACTCAGGCATTTTAGACCTTTATGGCCCAGGATCTTGGTTTGGACCGGGCCTCAGTGGGCAAACGCAAGATATCGAAGCTATCGCAAAATCAGGCTGTGAATTAGAAATAGCCCCTATAGAATATCTTGATACTATGATGAATGCCATTTCACAAACCGCCCAAGATCTAATAGTGCAATTGGCCACCAGAGAATCGCAAATACAACAACGCCTATTTCTACACATAACCGCGCCCTTACCGGTTAGGCTGGCTAACCTACTGATTCAGCTTTTTCACTATCAAGGGCAGTCTTGTGGTCATGGACATGAGCTGGATGTGAAATTATCTCAGGCAGAATTAGCTGCCATGGTTGGCGGTAGCAGGCAAACTGTCAGCCAGCTTCTTAGTCGCTGGAAGCTGAATGGCGTGATTGACTACACACGGCAATATATCTGCCTAATAAATAAACCCAACCTGGAAGCATTGGCCAGGAACTGACATTTTCCGAGGGTGTTCAAAACTCTGTGTCAGCTAGCTGACAGCCGACTGGCCCACTCCTCCCTATACTTTCAACAAATTGAGGATCATAGCTTGCCTCACCACAACTGAGTCAGAAAAGGAAGAGTTATTATGCACGCCACCTGCTTAGTCACATTAGTACTTGTACTTAGTTTTCATGCCCATGCCGAAGTAGATCTAAGGTCAACCTATACTAATTTTGTTGATAGGAAAGGAAATATCACCTTGCCCAAAGATTATCGAAGAAACTGGACATTCCTTGGTTCCTATCAGGTAAAGCTTGCAAACGGTAAGGGCTGGGATACACATTACGTTTATACACAACCTAAAGCGGTAGATGCATATCGTCAAAGTGGAAAATTCCCTGATGGCACAGTGTTGGTAAAAGACGTTAATAGTACTAAATCCGAACCATTAACCACAGGATTGGCCTACTACTTCTCTGACCTTCAGTTCACATTTATGATGGTAAAAGATAGTAAAGGACGATTTCCTGATAACGAAGCCTGGGCTGAGGGTTGGGGATGGGCCTTATTCAAGCCTGGTGTAGCACAAAGTGAAACAACATCCTGGAAAGGTAGCGGGCTCAACAACTGTTTCGGATGCCATTTGCCCGCCAAGAATACTGATTGGGTATATGTACAGGGCTATAAGCAAGTTCTCCAGGATTAATTTGAGAGGAGCGCAACGCACAGTAAATAAGCACCTGCACTATCGTATTCAGTGCGAGGATGTTCAAAACTCTGTGTCAGCCAAATGGCCTCATAAGCTGATGTATTTTTCCAAGCGATCTGGAAAGTGGATCGTCAGTTGTGACAGTGT
>NZ_JBGMEK010000098.1:0-12892 GCF_041447265.1 Microbulbifer epialgicus | reverse complement strand
CAATCCCGGTTGGATTTGCGCTGATAGTGTAAAGCGGGATAACTCTCGGTCAGTCTTCTAAGAAGACTGGCTCAATAGCCCCCTTTTAGGGGGCCGAGGGCAATTCCGCATTCTAAGAATGCGGATTTTTACTACGTTTAAGGCATCACATTGAGCCGATTCGCGTCCCTGCTCTGCTTACTTAAGATAATGTCCTGAGCTTTTCGTTGGCGTAAATAGTCGCCATCCCTCATTGCTTGGAGCACGGATTTACGCTCCTTACTGTAGTAAATGCTGTAACTCCAAACATTTTTGTGGGTATTTTCACTTATGATGTCCATGGCCCCTTGGATGGGATTTAGCTTTACAGTGATGATCCGCTCATTATGAATAAGGTGTGATGCCCCAAGTGTTCGGGACTCTCTTTGCTATCCACAGTGATTATAGGTGCCACTACAGCAGTTTTCTTGGGCTGGGGTTAGTTCCTTGAAAGGAGCTAGCAAACTGTAGACAAAAATAAATCGATCCATTGTTTATTGATAGGTGGACAGCGAATAGAACCGAAAAATAATCTGATAGAGGAGCGCTTCCTATGTTGGAGTTGAAGCCGAATTGTGAGTGCTGTGATAAAGACCTACCTTTCAATTCTATTGAAGCGATGATTTGTACTTACGAATGTACTTTCTGTAAGTCCTGTGTCGAAGAGGTTTTGAGCGATGTCTGCCCCAACTGCGGTGGTGGATTTTGCCCTCGGCCGGTACGCCCTCAAACGGCCCGGCGCAAGGGCGTGGGCATCCAGTTCCAGCCAGCATCGGAAAAGCGAATACTGAGCCGATACAGTAAAGATGAGATGCGAAACTTTGCTGCGCTGGTGCGCGGAATTGCCCCGGAAGTTCGTTGATTCTAAAGATTGGAGTAAGGCAAGAATCTCGATTTGTGTGACTAAAATATGCCTTGCAGTCTTATTTGATGCTCGGCTTCTGGGCTGGGTCGGTAAGAGAACACCCGGTTCTGTCTTTGGGCGGCTTGCCCTAAGTTCAAGCCATTGGGACTGGCAATATTTCCTCTGACGCCGTAACTTATACCGCCTTTTTCTGGGGGATTTCGAAGGGATAAATATGACAAGCATCGTAGCGGATATCGGCGGCACTAACGCCCGCTTTGCGATCGCCAAACCCGTGGCGACAGGTTATCAGTTGGAAGGGCTCAAGGTCGTAGACTGCAAGCGTTTTAATGGCTTTGATGCCGCCCTTCAGCATTGGCTCGATGGACTGCAGGGGCCTAGGCCGGAGAAGGCTTGTATTGCCGCTGCGGGCCCCCTGGAGAAGACCTCTTCCGGTGGTCGGGTCTATATGACCAATCTGGGCTGGAGTATAGATGCCGGTGTACTGGCTAAAGAGTTTGAATTTCCCCACTTGGAGTTGATCAATGATTTTGCAGCACTGGCGCAGTCGTTACCTCGCCTGGGCAGTGAAGATTACCGGGTGTTGCGGGATGTTCCCCGGGTACAGGGCGCTCCCATGGCCGTCCTTGGACCGGGTACCGGCTTGGGCGTAGCAGGACTGGCAGAGTCAGATGGTCGTTACCATGTCCTTGCCAGTGAAGGCGGCCATGCCAACCTAACAGTCACCACCCAGCGTGAGCTACAGCTATTACAAATCCTGATAAAGAGCCAGTCTCCGGTATTTAACGAATGCGTGCTGTCCGGAAGTGGGTTGGTCAATCTCTATCGCGCGGTGTGTGAGCTCAATGGGAAGGTGCCGGAAGAGTTGACTCCGCCGGATGTGAGTGCCCGTGGGCTGGATGGCTCCGACACTATGTGTCGCGAGACGTTGCTGGATTTCCTCAACTTCCTTGGTAGTGCTGCCGGGGATGCAGCACTGTACCTGGGAGCCCGCGGGGGCGTATTTCTAGGTGGTGGTATTCTGCCCCGTATCATAGAACTGCTACCAGAAAGTGAGTTCGAGCAGCGTTTCCTCTGTAAGGGGCGGGTTGCACAGTGGATGGAAGCTGTACCAGTTTATGCGCTAAACGCCGGTTACCAAGCATTGATTGGCGCGGCGGTACAGCTTGAAGGCTGACTATCTAAAGTTCATCGATATATAACGATATGGGTACAGAGATGTACCCCGGTGTTCAATGTAACAGATTCTCCCACCTCCTCCCCCCTTGGGGGAGGATGTTATGGATTAGGGGCCGGCCTAGGATGCAGGGTCTCAACATAACGATAAGTCCAGGGAGAAGATGATGAGTCTATCCAATAAAGGTAAGGGGGTGCTCAGACCCACCTTACTATCTGCTGCCATTGCGGCCTCCATGTCCACCTCTGGGGTCTACGCGCAGGCGCAGGAAGCACTGGAAGAAGTAACTGTTATCGGTATTCGCACCAGCGTCTTGGACTCCGTAGAAGCCAAGCGCAACGCGGATGTGGTTGCCGATGTGGTTGATGCGGGTGCCCTGTCATCACTTCCTGACCAATCTATCGCCGATGCCCTTGGCCGCCTGCCTGGTGTTACCACCGTGCGTGCCAATGGCCAGTCTTCACAGCTGAATATCCGTGGTATGAACGGCGATTTTCTGCAGACTACGCTGAATGGGCGCGAGCAGGCCTCCACCAGCGGTTACTCTGAAAGTACTCGCTGGATTTCTTTCGACCAGTACCCGGCTGAGCTGATCAATCAGGCCGCGGTCTACAAGTCTCCCAAAGCCTCGCATATCGAAGGCGGTGTAGCAGGTACTGTTGAGCTTAAAACTGCGAACCCCTTGGATGCCGACAAAGAGCATAATTTTAATGCCAATGTACGTATGTCGTTTAACGACACTGCGGATGAGGTGGGGGCTGATGAATTCGGTGAGCGCGTAACCTTGTCATATCTGGGTAAATTTATGGATGGCAAGGTGGGAGTGGCCCTGGGCTATTCACATCTTGAGCAGCCGAATAGCTTTACTAAGGCGCGAGCGGGTGCTGATCAAAAGCTTGGTTATGATTCCACTGTGGATTACGACGAAGATGGTGAGGCTGATGCTTTGCCACAGGCCTTCCAGTGGCATACTGGGAATGGGACAGATACCCGCAATGGCTACCTGGCCAGTGTGGTGTTGCAACCTACGGATAATTTCAAGGCCCAGTTGGATTATTTCAAATCAGACTTTGAGCGTATTGATACCCGCCATGGTATTACTGTTAGCGGGTTGAGTAGTACAAATAGCTATGCACTTTCAGATACGGAAGTAAAAGGTGGTGTTGTCACCAGTGGTAGGGTGAATATTACTGACCCAAAAACCGAATATGATTCCAGCCCCTGGTTTGAATCACGATCGGAAGACCAGTCTACCCAAGCGGACAGCGACAGCATTGGGATGAACTTAGAATGGAATTTTGCCGATCGTCATACTCTGGTTGTCGACTATTCATACAGTGAGGGTACCAAGACACGCAAGGACCAGATTGTATCCATGCATGCCTATGACCTGAGCACGGATGCAGACGGAAATTTGGAAGCGTGGGAAGAGGTCGCAGGCCAAAGCTTTGCATACTCTCTCAATGGCGATGGCATTCCGACAGGTGGCTTTACCGGCGTCGACTTTACCAACCTGGACAGCATACGCCTCTCCCGCTATGAGGAGTATCCCCACGAATATACTGATGAAGTTGAAGCTTTTAAGGTGGATTACCGGTTTGACCTGGAGTGGGGCGCAGTTGCTTCTGTTGAGGCTGGCATACGCTTTTCTGACCGTACCTTTGACGCAGATCGCGGCACCTTCCTCTATGGCAGCCGAGATGGTCAATATAATGGCTACTGTGCGGATAACTTATCCGATATCGAATGCATGCCGCAGAATCTGGATGGGTTTGTAAAAGTGGAATCCGTTGAGGGGGCTCCAGATCATTTGGTTGTCACCGATATGGATGCTTTGGCCTCCAGTATTTTTGGTGCTGGAAATTATGAAGGTAAGAAAGTATTCAGCCGCGATTGGACATTTGTTGAGTCTGGAGCGGTGACCGAAGAGGTATTTGCTTATTACCTGATGGCCAATATTGATACCCAGTTGGGCAGTATTCCGCTGACTGGAAATTTTGGTGTACGTATTGTTGAGACTGATGTGAAATCCAGCGGTATCCAAAATGTGGGTGCTGGAAACGGTGTCGAAATTACCGATGACGTGGGAATAACATCGGATAGCTATGATCATATTAAATATGGCCCTGAGTACACGGATACTCTGCCGTCATTGAATCTGAATTTTGAGTTGACTGAGCAGGATTATCTTCGTTTCGCAGCCGCAAAAGTTATGGGGCGTCCGCCCGTTGCGCAGTTGAAAGGTGGTGCGGGCTCCTGGGTTAGTATCAACAACAACACAGGTGCTGAAGAGTACAACGTATGGACCAAGGGCTCCCCTTATCTTGATCCATTCCGCGCGAATCAAATCGACTTGGCCTACGAGCACTATTTTGAAGATGGTGGTGCGGTAACCGCAGCAATTTTCTGGAAGGATATCGAAAGCCTGGTAGAGAAGCAGAATATCTATCTGGATAGCCAGTCGGAGCGCAGTGCTTTATTTGACTCTCTGCGGATCATCATTCCTGGTGATCTCGACGCGGGCGAATTACAGACCTATGTTAATAATGATAAGGGGGGTTATATTCGCGGAATCGAGTTGGCAGGTACCAAGACCTTCGATCGGCTACCTGGTGTCTTTTCTGGTTTGGGGATGACCGCCAGCTACTCTTATACCGAGAGTGAGACAGAAATTACCGGTGGCAATTTCTATGGCGAGACGCTGCCATTGCCCGGTCTTTCCGAGCATGTTTGGAGCACTACGGTGTTTTGGGATATTGGAAACTTTAGCTCACATGTAAACGTGCGCTACCGGGATGAATTTATCCTGAATATGTCAATACCTGGAGGCTCTACTCCTGCTTTGGCAGAAGCATATACCACAGTTGATGCTCAGATATCCTATGCATTTGACTACGGTATAGACCTTGTTTTCTCGGCCAATAACCTGACCGATGAAGCCGATGTGAAATCCTACGGTGTAGATGGCACATTAGGGGAGTACTCTCAATTCGGGCGCCAGTTTTATTTGGGGCTGAATTACAGTTACTAAGCATTTCGAGATGGCACCGAAATTTTTTTGAGAAGACCGCCCGCTGAGCTCTGCTTGCCGGGCGGTTTTTTTTCACAATAGTTTTCTATTGTGAAAAGGCGTCGACCTGGAAGGGTATCCGAATCAGAACTTCCATTTATTACTGGGTCAGAAGGAAAGAATACACTGCACGCGAGATGCGCTGTGAATACATCCCTGTAAGCTCGTAATCGATATTCATGCCTCATACGTTCCCGAGCGTAGTGTATTCTTTCCTTCCCCATTTTTAGTAACTGTTTAAATATAAGATCGAAGATATTTGAGAAATCAATCGATTCGGAGCACAGAATTTTCAATCTTATAGGCAGCAGCTCGGTTTATTGAGGCTGGGAGGATTAAAATAAATAATTTAGAGTGGGGATGCAAAATGCCCTGCGCGAAGCAGGGCTAAAGACCATTATGATGAGATAAGTACTTGGGGTTACTATTTCATCTAGACGATCAAAGAGAGAATTTCAAAGTGGCTTTAGAGTGGGCTTACTCTTCATCTCTGATTTCAAGCTTTTCGGTTTCCCGAATATGTAGAATATGCTTTTTGCCACGCTCTCCACGTATTTTCACTCGATCCCCGGACTTCATACCCTTGCGCTTCAATTCCTCGACCTCAATAAAGTAGTAGTGACCACTCTGCTCGTCTTTGAGTGAAAAGCGACGCTCTACCTTACCAGTCTCAAAATCCTCGGAGATAATTTCCTCCAGGGTTCCAGTTACAACCTCTTCTGCCTGTACAAAAAAGGTGAGCGTCATACCAGCGAGTAATGTCAAAACTCTCAACATACTATTTACCTTCTAGTGAATTATCTTCGTTGTATCGGTCAATTTACACAAAAATCTATTGATCATAACTTACAGTGATCACAGCCGATTTTTTGGCAGAATCTGAGGACTTATACGTAATTGTGAGTCCAATCCTTGAGTCAGTGAAGCTATCACCGGGTTGTTCTAATACTGCAACATGGTTGGACACCCTACCCTTGAGATAGTGAACCGTCACTGAACCGTCAAAGTGTGGTCGCGGGTTGAGTATATTGTGGGCTACATGGTAATTAACATAGTAGTGATTCTCGCCATTGCTGCTACCATTGCTCTCTATTTTTAATTGCTGGGGAAGTGCTCCGGATAGTTCTCCAGCTGTTAATTCAATGGCTTCTATTTCCACATCTTGGGATGAGTTGGCAACTTGCTCAACAGTCGTGGTGTATTCGGGGAAGAGATCATACCATTTCATATACTCTCGGTGAGCACTACCAAATAACCTAGACTGGGAACGATTGCCCATCAATGCCCCATCAGTGCCGTATTCACTATCGCCACTATCTACTATATCGCCATCGTTATTATTATCCAGCCCCGCATGGCTTAGGCCAATATTATGACCTAACTCATGGCCCATAACATTCTGGTCGGAATAGGAAGCGACTGAACTCCAACTGCCGCCGACACTGGCAACACCGGCGCCAACCAGCCCTGCTTTCTTGGCAGCTTGTGGATAAATAAATACTCTATGATCCCATTTACGTAAATCTAGGGGTTGACCATTTTCATCCGTATATTTGGTTTTGGTCCACTCATAGGCCAGGTCGGTCCACTCAAAGCCTCCATCGGTATACTCTCCAATTTCATTATTTTGTCGGGCAATTTCTGCCCTGGCAGCTGCATCTTCAATGCTTAAAATTCCACCCTGTTCCCGATCCTCAATATTATAGAATATGCAGTCAACAGAGGTTTCTTCGTTGTTAGGTTCGCCATAGCAATAGTTTTCAAGCTCCTTATCATTGACACGATGACGAAGGAATTTAAGTTGCCCTAGGGAGTTTTCTCGATAGATATTATCGAGCGAATCCGTATCATTAAAGACCATATTCGCAATATGGGTTAAGCTTGCTTTATCTGTTGCCTGCCCGTCAGAAAAATTCATCATAATAAATACGACACTGTTTTCTTTTGGGGTGATCGTCGCCACAGAAAAAATAACGGATTCCTCTGAGCCATCCGTTAATTGAAATGTGATACTTTCACTGGCTGTTTCCCCTCCTTTTAAACTGTCCGCGTTGTCGTTCAGGGTGTATTCCCAATTTCCATCGCTGAAGATTTTGAATTCGCCATAGTTACCTGTGATGGTTTTTTCGATGAACTCGGGGGTATTGCCGTCAATATCCTCAAGGGTCAAGGTGCCCTTGGCGGATTCCCTGCTGTCCACAACCAATTTGGCGAGAGGGGAAGTTGGATTAAATGTATAGGCATCATCGGTACCAGTTACCGATATGGTAATCGTTGTTATGTCATCCTCGGTTCCGACCCCGACAGTGAATTTATCAGTAGCCAACTCACCAGCATTTAAAGGATTGGCGAGGTTACTATCCAGGGTATAGCTCCAGCCACCATCTGAGGCGGTTTTTAGGCTGCCATAGGTTCCCTGCAATTCGGTTGCTTCAAAGGTTTGGTTGGCATTGCCACTGTCGGTCAATTGGCCGGAAGTGGAGGTCTCAATATCCTCCATAACACTGCCTTCACCGCCACTAATCACTCCGGGGCTACCATTATTCACGGGATTACCATCGTTATTATCCTTATCGGAGCCGCCGCCACCTCCTCCGCAGGCGGTTAGGAAAACAGATAAACTGATAGAGGTTAGTAACTTCAATGGCTCGTTCATGTCAGTCCCGATTAATTCGATTGTACTTGGTATGAATCGGGTCGAATTATAGAGAGGCTTTTTTGTTATTCTGTGAAGTCGGATAAGTATTTACAGTTTTGTTAAAAAATGTAAATACCTTGAGAGGCGCAGTTTGCTTTGATGAGTATTCAATAGAGGTAAACCGGCAACCGGAGAGTTATGATAAGAAGCTAATTAATGAACTTATAGATGATTAAGTAATTATTCAGAGGCTCCTGAGCTATTACTCTTCAGCAGATGGGAGACATAAACAATGTTTTAAACATCTCATTGGTGTGAATTTGTGATGTTCGACACTTTTCTTGGTTGTGCTTTATACTTGTACTTTTACTGTACTGAATACTAAGCTCCAAGTAACTTAAGGCTTATCAAGGACTGCCATTGATTGAGTTGAAAGAAAGTGAAGAATATCCGGTCCAGGCAAGAGTTATCTAAATAATAGGGTTTGGGTACAAGGCCTTATTGGAACAACAGTTGTTTTACGCTTGTCCCCTATGGCTGGCCGGAGCTGAGGTGTGACTCCGTCAGCCCAGGTCAGCTTTAATAAGGCCAGTTATTGGGCCTGTCCGGACTGTGGTTGCTGGACCGGCATAGCCTCTAGTTTTTCCTTCAGCTCTTTGAGCTTTTCTTTTACCCGTGTGGCGTTATCAGGCCCCATACGAATCATCAATTTCTGTATGCCGGGTAATTTTTCCAGCTTTGGATCGGCGAATTTGTAATAGACTGAGGGGCGCACCAGTGGAATAGGGCCCTCTACTTCTGGTGCTGCTAGCGCTTGATCAATGGCTTCCAGAACCACTTGATGGAAGGTCTTGTTACGAATCCCCAGCTCGCCCCAAGCTTGGGACAGGCGCGGGTACCAGTACTGGTACAAGCCTACTGCAGTATCGGTATTCATCAGTGCGAACAAGCGTACCGGCTGATCATAGCGGCGGTAATTGTCTGGTGACAACTGATAGCCTTCCATGGAAGAGCCAGTGACGACAATCGGGCCGCGGATTGTTTTCAGTGGGCGATGCTTATGAATCAAGTCACCACGTGAGCCGGCATTGGCTGCAGCCACCCATTTGCGAATTACCTCGTCGGGCACCAGCCAGCGGGACAGAGCGTTGTCTGGGGCCAGGGTCATAAGGTCATCGTAAGCGGTTTTGTCACTTTCATTGAGTGGTGGAGGCGGCTCTCTGCCCGGTTCTTCAGTCGGTGCGGGTTCCTGAGGTTCCGGCACGGGGGCTTCAACCGCGGGCTGGGTGATTGTTTCCGGTTCGGGGGTGGTCTGGGGTTCTTCGATCACATTGGTGGTAGGAATTTCATGCTTCTTTTCCTCGCCGGTCCACAGCCAATAAGCTGCCGCGGCGACGATGATCACTACAATAATCCCAATGATCCACCCTTGCCTAGACTGGTGTTCCGACATTCCCTGCCTCCTTTTTGCTGCTATTAGAATGTAACGGTTGGACCACGACAAAGCCTTGCGGTTTCTCCGTGGTGCATGGGTTTTACATTACTCTCCGCTGGAGCTAGTCGCAAAGGGGAATTGAGTTTCTTTTGCCAAGCGATGAGGCTGGTACAAGTGTGCGACCTTTTAGTCGCAGTGGCCTTTACCTACGCCCCCATGCGGGAGGATGTGTGATTTACTGGGCGTATTAAAGTGGATTGGACAAATTGTAAGTGGCAAATATGAGAGGAAGTTATGCATAAACTGACCAGCTTTTTGATGGCCGCGTTATTGGTGGCCGGTCAAGCTGCTGCAGCCGTCGAGCCGGTAGATCCTTTCTGGCGTAATGCCACCGTCTATTTCATGTTGCCGGATCGCTTTTTTAACGGTGATACAACAAATGATTTCCCCTATGGGCGTAAAGATGACGCTGCTTATCTGCGCGGTTTCGAGGGCGGTGACCTGCGCGGTGTGATCGAGAAAATTGAAGCAGGGTATTTTAGCGACCTCGGGGTGGACGCCATCTGGATGGCTCCGGTGATCGAAAATATCCATGGTTACAATGAATCGGACAAGCGCACTTACGCTTTCCATGGATACTGGCCCAAGGACTGGACTGCAGTAGATGCCAATTTTGGCAGTGAAGCTGAATTGGCGGAGTTGATCGAAGTGGCCCATCAACACGGTCATCGTGTGTTATTGGATGTAGTTATCAATCACACGGGCCCAGTTACAGATCAAGACCCAGAGTGGCCCACTACTTGGTTGCGCAATGGCCCACAGTGTGACTGGTCGGATTATGCCGGTAATGTCGAATGTACTATTCATGCGAACCTTACCGACATTCTTACCGAGAGTGAGGAGACGGTAGCCTTGCCGCCGCCACTGGCAGAAAAGTGGAAGAGAGAGGGCCGTCTGGTACAGGAGCGGCGAGAGCTTGACGCTTTCTTCTCGCGCACCGGTTATCCGCGCGCTCCCAAGTATTATTTGATCAAATGGCTGACCGATTGGGTGCGCGAATACGGTGTGGATGGCTTCCGCGTGGATACCGTAAAGCACGTTGAGGCAGAAGCCTGGGAATTACTGAAAAAAGAGGCGGACCTGGCGCTAGCCGAATGGAAAGCCAAAAACCCGAAAAAGAAACTCGATGATCGCGACTTTTTTATGGTGGGTGAGGTCTATCATTTTGGTGTGAATAATGTTGGCCCAACAGTCGGGCGTGCTTATGACTACAGCGACAAGGCAGTGGATTTTTACCAGTATGGCTTCGACAGCCTGATTAACTTCGGCTTTGCTCAGGTTGCCAGTCAGGCCCCTGAGGAGATTTTTTCCAGCTATTCCGCCGCGCTGAATAATAGCGATCTGAAAGGAGTGGGGGTACTCAATTACCTGGGTTCACACGATGATCATCACTCTTATGACCGCGAGCGCAAGCAGGCAGTGAGTGCCGCCACCAAACTAATGTTGGCTCCTGGTGCTGTGCAGATTTATTACGGCGATGAGCTGGCGCGTCCCATGATTGATGATCGCGCTTATGGCGATGCCTCTATGCGTACTAATATGAACTGGGATGACTTGAAAAAGCCTAAGACTCGTGACTTATTGGCTCATTGGCAGAAGCTTGGCCAGTTTCGCCGAGCCCACCCAGCGGTGGGTGCCGGTGTGCATAAAAAGCTTGTGGATAACCCCTATACTTTTGCTCGCATATTAACCGGCGAGCAGTCGGTAGTTGTCGTGCTGGACTTGCCCCTTGGGGAGAAAAGCATTTCCGTGGGAAGTATTTTTGCCGATGGCACTAAACTGACTGATTACTATTCTGGCAAAGGCGCCATAGTGAAAGATGGTGAGGTTACTCTCAATACCCAGGGAGCATTGTTATTGCTCTCAGCCAAGCCAAAGAAACCCTAGTCGGGTAAACAATAAAGCCGGCAATTGAAAAGCAGCCGGCTTTATCGAGGGCTAAGGCTCTGTTAGAGCGCTTAAGTCATTCTATATTTGAGTGTTGGTGAACTGGTTGCATACCGTCACATCCACATCCAACTGGCCGATCACTCGCTCGGCGGTATTACCGCGCAGGAAGGAACCGGTTTCGCCATACTGGTTCATGGTTCCCATCACAACTAGGTCTGCATCAATTTCACGGGCAACGGCTTCCACCACATCACTCGTATAACCCTGCTTCACATGAATGCGGTGGGTGGGCACCCCGGTTTTGTCGGCAAGTTTGGCCAGTGCGCCTCGATCCGGATAGAGCATGGAGTCCAAGTAGGCATTCACCAAGTGCAGTTCAGCTCCGTAGATGCCGGCGATATAGGTGGCACGTTCGCTGATCTGGCGATTTAACTGGCGCTGCTCCAGGGTTTTAGCCTGGTAGTTCACGGTGGCTAGCACCACTTTGCGCTCCTCCTTGGCACCGGGGCGGATCAATACCACCGGGCATCGTGCAGTTTTCAGTACCTGCCATTTGGATTCGGCAAAAGTAAAGCGGCGGCTAGACTTGGCGTGTACCGGCAGGTAGACCATTTCTGCGTTACAGCGCTTGGATTCCTGCACAATGGCCGCTTGCCAGTCGCTGGACCAGCACACGGTAATTTCACAGGACAGACCCGCTTCGGAAATAGGCTCGCGGATCTGCTTGCGGAACCAGGATTCATCACGGAAGAGGTGGTCGTTCACTGCGCGAGTATCAACAGCCTCACCATCAACCGCTACAAATACTGCCAGGCACGGCCGTGGGTTGCGCCCACGGGAAGTGGTCAGGGCTCGCTCCAGAGCTACATGCTTTTCATCGTTGGGGTCCACTACCACAAATACGGTGCTTTGTTGCTCCATCTTTCCTCCAGATCAAAGGGTATTTTGGGTCCCTGCCTTATGCAGTTGACTCTTAGGTCTAATCTATCACGGGGAGCCAGTGGCGCGGAGTTTTTGTCGCTGAAGTACGTAGAAAAATGCGCCATACAGGCAACGCATAATGAAGTAATGGGGAAAGCGCGTATTGAGTCAGATCAAGTTGAGCTACCGGTGTGGCGACACTCGGGGGGCTCCTATGACGCTATTGACACAGGACCACTACATTGACACAGGACCACTACCGAGCTGCAGTGTCTTGCCAAAGTGTCCGTCGTTGGTGGGTAGGATCGGCATGTACACCCCAAAAGCTTTCGGCGGGTATGCGATTATGGCTTCCTACGCAGAAACGCCAAGCGACTATTGTAGCTTGTACAGACAACTCTCAAAGTTGTCCTCGATACACTTAAGTGAGGAGTCCGACCGTCGATGCGCAGCCCCAAGTGGAATGCCCCCATGCTGTTTATATAAGTCTTCAGTCCGGGTTGGCTCTCAGGTTAACGGATAAGGTCTCAATAAAATACTGTTATTTAGTCGGCCCTGAAAAAAACCAAACACTTGCCTCCAGCACGGTGTAATGAGGGTTTACGGGGCGATTCGGACTAAATCCACCTTCCAAAACGTAAGTAAAATATCCGCATTATTAGCCGGAACGGATTTGAGATCATAAAAATAGGTGAAAACGATTTTTTAGGGCACAAAAAAACGCCTCCAGCGCCCTGATCATCCATTTTCTCAAATTCCAGGCACACGCAGCCATGAGGAGATTTATCGCATCACCCACTGTGCCTTTGAGGAAGTTT
>NZ_JBGMEK010000097.1:0-12922 GCF_041447265.1 Microbulbifer epialgicus | reverse complement strand
CTTAGTTGGTTTATTGTCTGGCGATAACAAATCAACCAGATACGCCGCTTTTTTTCAAACCTTCAAACACCAGATTTGGTTATAACTCACTAAGATGACAACGGAAGAATCAATAATATTAGGTGTTTTTTCAGGTGTGCTCGCTGCAACTTTTATTTTCTTAGCCAAGCAATTTTGGTTCAAGACACTGTTGCCATGGTATCAAGGCTTTCGATATCAGGGTGCCGACAACTCCGGAAGTTGGTTTGCAGAATATGAAGATGGAGATGAACTAAATACTAAGTCAACCTTTTCTGTGGTACTAAAACAAAGCGCCCACAAAATCACAGGCTCCATGCAGTTTACTTTTGTATCAGACGAGCGGAAATTTAATATTGACTACAACTTGAATGGAGAGTACTGGGAAGGATATCTAAATGTAACACTTCGCAGTAAAGATAGAAGGATTTACTCACATAGTTCATTGTTTTTAAGCTAATAAATAATGGAAGCGGATTATTGGGCCAATACAGCTTCCGTCACGCAATTGAAGATAAGGTTGCTACTATTCGATTAGGAATAGATCGCAGCAACTAAGACTCTTAAGCAAGGATGTACGACACACTCAGACCTGACTGATGGAAAACTCTTTGAAGTGCAACTTCCACCAACAACTCAAATCACCACCCTAGGCAAATCCCCCCACCGAGTCGTATAGGCAGGCGATGTAAAAGCCTGCCGCATCTTCCACTTTTTCTGGATGCCTTCGGCCCCTAGAAACAATGTCCCGCGACCAAATGTTTTATTGATTCAGTCCATCGCTTGCATGGTCTCTCCCGCTCTTGCCGATTGGCCTGGTGTGAATAGATCACCCTGCCCTAGCGCGCATGGGATAATCTCAACAAGCCCCACTTCGGCCCTCATAAAGCGGCACCCTGACCGATACAGGCCGGCAATGGCCTTTCTCACCAGCCGCACGATTACTCGCGTATCGTCGGTGGGGTATGGCGTCTGTACAACGGTGCTGCGGCTGTGGTAGTTGGGTTCATGGGGTGAGGCGTGCAGGAACACATGAAGCGACTTTACCAGGGATTTCTGCGCCCGCAGTTTCTCCGCTGCCCTGCTCGCATATAAGGTGGCAGCCCGCAGTATCAGCTGTAAGTCTGTTAGCTTCTCACCAAAGGAGCGGGTGCAATAGATCTGTTTCTTAGCTGGGGGCTCCTCCTCCAAGCCAAGACAGGGCACCCCGTTCAGCTCCTCTATCGTACGCTCTATGTTCACATTGATATGACGGCGCAATATTTTCGGGTTGGCCTGCGCCAGGTCATAGGCTGTCTGTATGCCAAAATCGCCCAAGCACTTGGACAGTCGTCGGCCCATGCCCCAGACATCATTGACGGCGGTGCGGCGCTGCATCCATTGCCACTTTTCGGGCGTATCCAAAGCGCAGCCCCCATCGCACTTGGGGATTTTTTTCGCTGCTCCGTTGGCCAACTTGGCTAGTGTTTTCCTGGGCGCGATACCCACACCCACAGACATACGAATATCCCGCCAGAGTGTACTGCGGATCTTGCGGCCGTAATCCAGCCTCTCCTCTTGCAGCCCGTGGAGGTCCATAAACATTTCATCAATGCTGTATACCTCAACATTGGGGCCGAACTCCCGCAGGGCTGTCATTACCCGGTAGGAGATATCGCCATACAAGGGATAGTTACTGGAGAAAATCGCCACTTGATGCGCACGCAACAGCTGCTCAATCTTAAAGAAGGGCTCCAGGTCGCCGATGCCCAATAGCTTTGCTTCCTTGGAGCGCGCCACCACAAAGCCATCGTTGTTGGAGAGCATCACCACCGGGCGCCCGTGTAGGTCGGGCCGAAATATCTGTTCACAGCTGGCATAGCAGCTGTTGCAATCCACCGGTACCAGCATTCAGTGTGATCGATGGTAACGTACCGAAGCCTTTACCACCCCTTCCACTATTAGCTCCTGCCCTTCCCAGATAGGGATCGAGGGGTACTTATCATTGGCAGACAGGAGTCGCCCGCGATGCCTATCCAGCACTTTGCAGGTGAGCTGCCCGTCCAGGGCCACCACTACCACATCACCATGCATCGGCATTAACGAGCGATCAACAATCAATAGATCCTTATCGAAGATGCCCAGCCCCTGCATAGAGTCCTCATTAGCCCGCGCCATAAAAGTTGCCGCAGGCTTGGTGATCAGGTGTTCTCCAGGCTCAGGGCCGCCTCCTTGTGATCATCGGCTGGAGAGGGGAAGCCACAGGCAACGCCGTGGCCATAGAGTGGAGAAAGCCTCATGCTGGAAACCTTAAATACTGTATATACATACAGACTATTATTACAGGACTGCAACGGACAAGGGGAATAGGTGACTATAAGGCCGGTACCTACTCACATTACCGGCCCCAGCAGCCTACTTCCGACACGAATCAATTAAGTATGCAACATAACCAAACTATTTGTCCGCCGGGTTAATAGGGAAGTCTTCTGGCAACTGAAAAGTAAACCAAAACAGGAATAGTGTAAAAACAAGAGATGTGACTATAGATAGGCTTGCAAGGTTAACTTTTTCCATGCTCTTGAAGTTTTTGCTTAGATAATAGGCGGCTGCAATCGGGCCACCTATTAAAGTTCCCGCGTATATCTATCTTGGAGAAAAGAAATCCTTAATATTCACTGCTTTCTTCATGATGCTTAACGCTTGGCACAGCAGCCGGAATGTAGCGTCG
Source organism: Microbulbifer epialgicus (assembly GCF_041447265.1). Classification (NCBI taxonomy): domain Bacteria; kingdom Pseudomonadati; phylum Pseudomonadota; class Gammaproteobacteria; order Cellvibrionales; family Microbulbiferaceae; genus Microbulbifer; species Microbulbifer epialgicus. Next base: position 10,194 of record NZ_JBGMEK010000097.1, on the reverse strand, counting down.
AAGCCACGAAATGTAGGTCCAGGCCCAAAGGGCCGTTGCTGATGCCACTTGTTAGCACTTTGCTTCGCTCTTGAGCTTATAAGATATGTACTTACCAACTTTTCCATTTGTCACGATAATCTTATGGCTAATGGATGCAATGCAGGAAGGGGCCAGAGAACGTTCACTAGCAATAAAATCTCTTATAGTTAATCTTTTATCTACTCTACGACAATCAGACTTTGAGGTATTACAATATAATTTCACGGTTCCACTGTAGGGCTTTTTTCCTCTACACTCCCATAGATTAGGATTGCCTTTACAAGCCGCCGATTTAGACATGACAAATATGTTATTTTCAGGCAAAGCGACGACTAACTCTTCCTCTGAAAATGCCGAATTGCAATATATCAATGCTACTATCGAAAAGGGTATTAATTTCTTCATAGTTTGGGTGCTAACAGTTTATTAAAGAGCCGGTGGCTCACTATCCATTTGGCTACTATTTCCGAAGTAGCCCCATCAAGCCCCACAGAAAAGCCATTATTTACAATAGGTTATGAATTTTCAGAGATAGTGAGCCACCGGCTCAAGTCGCCTGGCTCAACCGCCTGCTCTTGAACACATTTTACCCATAATAAATTTTCCTGAGCCGGACACAATGCTTTAAACCACCCTAACCACTGTTTTTCGCAACACTTAAATCGCCAGCTAAATTACTGTCTATCCAAAGTCACATATTGAACCTTACAACCTGCTGAACCTTCAGTTATTCTAACTTGTACCTTTTTATTCGCCATTTGCGCAGATAATAAAGTGGAGTATATGGCTTCTGCTCCTGAGCTTTCCTTTAACTTTAGCGTCGCATAAACTCCAGACTCTGCATCACAGTCTAATAATTTCTCATCACCACTGGTTCCAATTTAAACTGTTCCAAAATCTTCCACATAGAGCCTATCAACATAAACAGCAACACATGAATGTCCAGAGCACTCTGCATTCGCCAAACTAGCGAGAAAAACCATTGCAGCTGCGCAAACTAATTTCTTCATTATTACCTCAAAAGTGTGAATTTTTAATTTAACGACTTAATTAAAGATGCTTATCTATTACTTTGCCTTCAACTTTCACCAAGGGTCTAAATCTCTCAAGACTAGAAAACTGAATCTCAACGGAATTGTCGGATATATTGCAGCAACTTTACAGGCCGTAATTCTCGCTGTTATGGGCCTCTTTGGGAAGCCCTATAAACCAGTGAAATAGCATTTTTTATTAGGTAGAAGAAGCCCGCTTTGAACACTGTCAGTAAAAGGCAAAATCATCTTGCAGTTTACTCTTCCGGGTGGCTCCCATCACCCTCTGGGTATAGCCATAGCCGCTATAGAGCTATGCAAGGCCAATCGATTGACCACCTCAACAATACAGTCTGTTACCAAATCGGCCACATGGTCGGCGACGTTTAACGGCTGGCCGCTATCGGGCTGTAGGGTTTTGGTGGCCACATAGACGCTTTGCATTAGGTCTCCAGCGCCATCGGTCTGCACATTGCTCTGGTCATCAATCACCACGATAACGCATTCCAGCACCGCCACTGCCGGCGCTTCTGATGTGGCGATTTCGCTTTTCTGGGTTACCGTTGCGCGCACAATGGTGCCGGCACTGTGACCGTCGTCGATGGTGTAGGCGAAAAGAACATGCGATTGCCGAAGTCGGGCTTCAGTACACGCCGCAAGCCAAATTCACGAAGTTCGACAACCTTAGACAGCGTCGCAACACCGTGGCACAGCGCATACGCCGGCTTGTCGAGCATATCCGGAGTGCGCGCGATTGAGCCGTCTGGCAGGTCCATGAGGGTTGATTTTGATTGCCAGACTTCCGCGCCCTCGGGGGTGCGCAGGCTGTAACATGCCTCCTCACCGCAACTCATCGCGCGCAGTGCAAATTTGCCGCACTCACCCGTGCGCACATCGATACACTCGACTAAATCACTAGGTATCATATCGCGCAGATAGCGGCCATCTGGCAATAGGGTGTCATAGTCCACACACCAGGGATCTATGGGAATCGTACCACCGCCGCCATTTGCAGGGGTGGTAATCGTGCATATATTGCGCCTGTGTGTGCGTGCCGCCAGGTTGGGATAGGTGGTGGTTGCGTAGTAAGTGACACCGCCGCCGGCATAACCGGGATCATCACAATACACGTAGTATTTACGGCTGAAGGTCAAGCCGGTGATACTGCCGGCGTTATAACTCCTTGTGCCAAAATCAAACTGCAAAGCCATTAAATCCCAACGACTGGCCACCGTTTGGAAGTGATGCCGCATGAAAGGGATTGGTTTCAGGAAAATAAAAATTGAATCACTTGAAAAGAGTGATCTTATTGAAGAAATAAGCAAAAAAAACCTATTGCTGAATCACACTTGCATCGGCGACATAACACTCTGTAAATTTTCAGATGTAAATTCTCAATACCACGCCACCTTTGACGCCAAAGCACCATACGATTCCACAGCCGGGTTAATACAAGGGTTTGGAAAGACTCGCAAAGATGCCATAAAAAATACTTTTGCCGTTAGTCGAAAAGAGGCTGAAGCCTACATCCAATCAGTGAACTATTTATGCTTCCAGATTTTTAGAGGTAAACCAGTGTGAACCAATCCCAGCCGCTCCCCAAAATGCGCTGCCCTCACTGCATGAGATTTGCAAAACCAACATTTAACGGGCAACTGTAACTACGCGGCTGGAGTTGCCAACCCTGTCGATACTGGGAACCCGCCATTGGCAGAAAAAGGAAGTTCAAAAAAACGGGGTAGGTAATGAATGAGTTTAGTCAGATTTCGAATCTCTACGAAGAATTACTGGCCAAGGTAATACTGCAAGAAATACAGCTTGAGAGCATGCGCAAACAAATCACCGCACTCTCCGAAACCATACAAGACCTAGCTCCACAACAAGGAAATCAGGAGGCAGCGTGATGCAAGTCACGATCCCAGATAGACAAGCAGAGGAAAAAACTTGGGGTACCGCAGCAAGCCAAATTCCACTTAAAACAATGGAGATAAGTGATACCTGCCCGAAATGTGGAGATCCGCGAGGAGCCCCGTATAGACATAACTTTTATTCGACAAGAAAACCGACAAGGCCAGAATTTTTACCTTTTATAGAGGCGAATTAAAAGAACAAGATCCCAACCAGTGCGAATATGCACCGCCAAAATCAACGACAGCGGCTACAGCGTAATACGCATAATTTCCAAAATATATAAATTTCTCAGCTCGTCCTGTGAGGGCTAAGTGGGTAGAAGGAAATGGAGGGAACCATGTTTACCAAATGGTCACTATTAGCAGCACCAGCCTACATTTCAGCATCGCTATTGGGAAACAGAAAGAAAGGAAAAAATTATGATTAAAGGGTATTGGTCAACCAAGGATTTATGCCAATGCTACCGCTGCTCTAGTCGCACAATTTTTAGGTGGGTCAAACGAGATACTAACCCATTTCCGAAGCCACGCATAAAGGCATCTGGCAGTCATAACTTTTGGGCTATCGACGATGTTGGGAAGTCGGAGACTCAAGTTTCACACTTAGAAGCCGCTTAAAAGGTCCTCGTCTGATCCTTAGCGATGGCAGGCACCTCATTGCCTTCGCTAAGGATTGACTCTTTGATTACGCGTCGATATTGAATCTTATTTTGTATTCTCCAGTAAACACATTTTGAATCAATACATCTGTACTGCACTTAGACGTTGGGGTTGCCCCTATCGCGAAATGATAATAGCCATTAATCTCGATAACTGACCAACTGAACCAACATGATTGATAGGTTAATACCCCTGCATCAGCCACACCATCAGTAGTTGAGGTGTGGTAAGTCGAACTGTTTGCAACTGCTGGGCTTGGAAATAATGGAGAAATGATACCGGTTGTATTTGTTCCATGAATAAGCGCATTATCAGAAGAAGTATTATTTTTGAGTTCTATACTCGTTGATAATGTAGATGCTAGTGCTGGTACAGAGTGCGCTACTGATACAAGTAATGCTGCTGTAAGAAAAAATTTTCGTTTAACTTCCATTTCAGTGCTCCTTGAAAATGATGCGTAAAGACTTTCAGCAAGTCCATAGTCATTTCAACCCGCCGTGTCGCCAAATGTCAATATTGTGAAATCAACGCAAAACATAAAGCACACAAACCAGTAAGTGGAGCCAAGCCAGGTATGTTGGAGAGGACCAACTCCAGCAACAGCACATGTACACAGCCAAGAACCTACCCAGCCATCCTATTACCATCGACCAAGCTGACCGGATGACATTCTTTGGTCACCAGACAAGAGCAAAACCAAAGGCCAATTTGATATAATGCGGTCTTTCGGATTCGGCCTTGGAGTATATTTCTATATGTGTACACAGGGGCGTACACTGATAAGGTTAAATCTAAGTGAACCACGATTTTTCTCAAAAATTTCAAAGACGTAGAACTTTTGCCATCATTTCTCACCCGGATGCCGGTAAAACAACCGTGACCGAAAAGCTTCTTTTGTTCGGAAACGCAATCCAGATGGCGGGCTCTGTCAAAGGCAAGAAAGGGCCTCATGCGCGCTCCGACTGGATGACCATGGAGCAGGAAAGAGGCATCTCTGTCACCTCATCGGTCATGCAGTTTCCCTACAAAGAGCGTACAGTTAACCTGCTCGATACCCCTGGGCACGAGGACTTCTCCGAGGATACTTACCGGGTTCTCACCGCAGTGGACTCGGCACTGATGGTGATCGACGGTGCCAAGGGAGTGGAAGACCGCACGATCAAATTGATGAATGTGTGCCGCCTGCGTACCACCCCAATTCTATCCTTCATCAACAAACTCGATCGGGATATTCGAGATCCCATCGAAGTGATGGATGAAATTGAGGAAGTCCTCAATATCCAGGCTGCTCCCATCAACTGGCCGCTCAGCTCCGGCAAAAACTTTAAAGGGGTTTACAACCTCTACACCGATACCATTCACGTATTTACCCAAGGCCAGGGTCACACCATCCCGGATGATATCCAGATAAAAGGGATTGATTCGGCAGAGGCTGACGAATTGCTTGGGGAGTACGCGGAGGATATCCGCGAGGAAATCGAGCTGGTGCGCGGTGCCACCCATGAGTTCAACCAGGAAGCTTACCTTGCAGGTGAACTTACCCCAGTATTTTTCGGTACCGCCCTCGGTAACTTTGGCGTCCGTGAAATGCTCAATGGATTTGTGGAATGGGCTCCGGGTCCCCAGTCCCGCGCTACCCAAGAGCGCCAAGTTGAACCGAGTGAGGGAAAGTTTTCCGGTTTTGTGTTTAAGATCCAGGCCAACATGGACCCAAAGCACCGGGATCGTATTGCCTTTATGCGCGTCTGTTCCGGTACCTATTCCCGCGGTATGAAAATGAAGCATGTGCGCATTGGCAAAGATGTGAAAATTGCCGACGCAGTGACCTTTATGGCCGGCGACCGCACTCACGTAGAAGAGGCTATTGCCGGTGATATTATCGGCTTGCACAACCACGGTACTATCCAGATTGGCGATACATTTACCGAAGGTGAAGCTCTTAAATTCACAGGCATCCCCAATTTCGCTCCGGAGTTGTTCCGCCGGATTCGCCTGAAAGATCCGTTGAAACTAAAACAACTACAAAAAGGTTTGCAGCAGCTTTCTGAAGAGGGCTCTACCCAGGTATTTTTCCCGCTGGACAACAACGACATTATTGTCGGCGCCGTTGGTGTACTGCAGTTTGAAGTGGTCGCCTATCGCCTTAAGGATGAATACAAAGTGGAGGCCATTTACGAAAATGTAAATGTGAATACCGCCCGTTGGGTGGAAAGTGATAGCGTCAAAGAACTGGAAAACTTTAAACGCAAAGCGAGTACCAATCTCGCCATTGACGGTAGCGGACACCTAACCTATTTGGCGCCAACTCGAGTGAACTTGCAGTTGGCAGAGGAGCGTTATCCAAATATCCACTTCTACGCCACCCGTGAGCATTAATTTGTTCAGGCTTTTCCTGAAGCCATTTGTCAGTACCAAAGCGTTTGAGCAGTAGACTGAGAGATCCATAATGAGTCAGCAGAAAGAATTACCGGCAGAGATACCCCGCCTCGGCAACAGCCTCACCGCTGCTATTGGCAGGCTGCTGATCAGGTTGATGGGCTGGCGTCTGGAGGGCACCTTCCCATCTGAGAAAAAGGTGATGGTGGCTCTAGCCCCGCATACTTCCAACTGGGATTTTGTCGTGGCCATGCCTTTTATCATGGCCTACAGGGTAAAAATTTCCTGGCTGATGAAAAAGGAAGCTTTTTTCTTTCCCTTTAAAAGTCTTTTTATGTGGCTCGGTGGCGTACCCACTAACCGCAGCTCTGCTGGTGGTATCGCCAAGCAAGTAGCTAGCCAATACCGCAATAATGAAAAAATGTGGGTAGGCATTACCCCGGAAGGTACCCGTAGAAAAGTTGCCAACTGGAAAAGTGGCTTCCTGAGAATTGCCTATGCGGCCGATGTACCTGTCTTGCTGATCGCTTGGGATTTTTCACGCAAACGCTTCTGCCTCGACTCCCTCTACCATCCCACCGGAAACTTGGAGGAGGACATGCGGGAAATCCAACACCGTTTCAGCAAATACCAGGGATTCCACCACAAGATGCAAACCGGTGCTTTGGAGGGAAACGACTCCTCCCGTGATAGAATTCAGTAGCGATTTAACCTTAGCCACACTCCTGATACTCACCGCGGTGGCCTTCACCGCGGGCTTTATCAACGCCATCTCCGGTGGCGGAGGCCTGATCACCCTACCGACACTTTTATGGGCTGGCCTTCCTCCGCTGGATGCCCTCGGCACCAATAAATTCCAAGCTGTTTTCGGCACTCTCTCATCCAGTTTTAACTATTTTCAAAAGGGGCACTTGCAACTGAGACCCCTCTGGCCCGGCCTTGTCGCAGCGATGATCGGTTCATCCATGGGCACTTGGGCAGTCACCATACTCAAAGTCGAAATACTAAACACATTACTACCAATACTGATTATCGCTATCGCCCTCTATTTCACCGTTTCACCACGAATTTCTGATATCGACACCAAACCCAGAGTGCATCAAAAATTTTTCAACTTGGTTATCGGTGGTGGGGTTGGTTTCTACGGAGGTTTTTTTGGCCCTGGCATGGGTGCCCTGTTCGCCCTAGCATTCGCAGCGCTGCTCGGCTACAACATGCGTAAAGCCACTGCATCAACCAAACCATTGGTATTGGCCACCAATATCACATCACTGGTTATATTTACACTGGGTGGTCACCTTTCTCTAGTATTGGGGATTACCATGGCTGCCGCCCAAATTGTCGGCGCAAGGCTTGGATCTAACCTGGTAATTACCCATGGTGCCAAGTTAATTAAGCCTGTGATTATTTTCGCTAGCCTGGCCATCGCGATAAAATTACTATTGGAGCCGTAGATAGTGACCCTACTCATCACCCTGCTGCTGTCCTTCTGTGCATTCATCATTGTAATCTGGACTTTTATGCACCTGCGCACACCGCGCTTTCGCATGGACAGGGCCGACTTTATTAAAGGCCTGGAAGATGCCATAACTGGCCAGGCCAGTGAGAGTGAATGGCGTGCTCTGGTAGCCATTCCAATGCGCCATGATCCAGAGCTAGAAAGAATGCGCCTCCAATGCCTGGAGATAGAAGAGCAGGAATCCAGCGATAGCCCTCCTTATTTATTTACCGAGAAGGGGCTGGAACAACTACGCCAAGTTCGCAGTAAGTTACTCAACACACCCGACAAACAATCAAAATCTTGAGCCACGAGTGTTAATCAAGGATAAACAAATGTTTAAACCACTGTTGTCCCTTACCGGGGGTCTTATCGCAACCATGGCGATCAGTATCGCCCAGGCGAAACCGCTACCCCAGGAGGATCTCTCCGTTGCCGAAGTTCTACGTGATCGCGCCCTGGAGTCCTCAGATGCCTACAGCATCGTGGAGTCGCTGACAGTGGAAGTGGGACCACGCCGCACCGGCACTGAGGGCGACCGCCGTGCGGTAGCTTGGGCCCAGCAAAAAATGAAAGACCTGGGCTTCGATCGGGTTTACACGGAACAGATTGATGTGCCACGCTGGGTCCGCGGCCACGCGCATGCAGAAGTCGTTTCCCCTTATCCACAACCTCTGGTCGTGAGTTCTCTGGGTTACAGTGTTGCAACACCTGAGGGCGGTCTCACCGCCGAAATTGTCGAATTTGCCGATGTAGAGGCTCTGCTAAAGGCAACACCAAAGCAGATTAAAGGTAAAATTGCCTTTATTAACAAACGCATGGAAAGAGCCCGCACTGGAGAAGGTTACGGACCCGCAGTACAGGGACGCAGTCGCGGTATGCGTGCGGCGTCAGAGAAAGGAGCCGCCGCGCTACTCCTACGCTCAGTCGGCACCGACTCAGACCGTTTCGCCCACACCGGTATGATGTCTATTGACGATATTGAAAACCCGATCCCAGCGCTGGCTCTCTCCGCTCCAGATGCCAATCTGCTTGAAGTCATGCTCAAGCGTGGTACTCCAGTGGAAGTTAAACTGAATGTGGATAACGAGCGCCTCGCCGATGGCCCCTCCTTCAATGTGATTGGAGAGATTACCGGTCGTGAAAAACCGGAAGAAGCCATGATTATCGGTGCCCACCTGGATTCCTGGGACGAGGCCACAGGTGCTCTTGATGATGGGGCTGGTGTAGCCATCGTGATGGAAACCGCACGCCTGATTGCCGAACTCCCAGATCGCCCACGCCGCACGCTGCGTGTGGTTCTGTTTGGCGCAGAAGAGATTGGTCTGGTCGGCGCTAAACAATATGTCGATGCCCACCGTCATGAGCTGGATAACATTATCGCCGTTTCAGAATCTGATTTTGGCGCGGGAAAAATCTGGCGCTTTGATACGCGCCTACCCGAGAGCAAATTCGATATCGCCGACCAGATGATGCAACTATTGGCACCGCTAGGCATTGAGCGCGGTAATAACGAGTCCTATGGCGGCCCAGATAGCAGCATATTCGTCGCCCAGGGTGTACCGGCCTTTGGGCTTTACCAAGATGGTACTGATTACTTCGACTACCACCATACCCCCAACGATACCCTGGACAAGATCGATCCTGAGAACCTACGCCAAAATGTCGCCGCCTGGGTGGTGATGTCTTTCCTTGCCACCGAAATGGAAGGTGACCTCGGGCGTGTTCCCACTAAATCCGAGTAATCGATAACTACTCCAATTATTATAAAAAGCTCCACTCTGTGGGGCTTTTTATTTCCCGCTTATCCACCCCATGTAAACCTTCGCTCACAGAGACTTCCGTGCCACTCTTAATAAAACTGACATCTCTGTCTAAGCAAATGGCTGTTTATAACTGATGACAAGCCGATGAAAAGATTGTTACCAACAGAAACCATGGATAGACCTGTGCATAACTCCGGGATATCCACTTTCAGGTCCCAGTTTCCGTAGGGGGCTTTTTAATGGGTAAAAAAACACCACTGATTTTTAGGGGATTTCCACAGGCCGGCCGTTATTAACAGAATGGCTGGATAGACTTGTGTATAACTGTGGTATATCCGCTGCCAGCCTTACAGTTGTGTGACATTGCGCGAGCGCACAAAAAATCACCGGCTTTTTCGTCGGTATTTTTGTGTCACTTTTATCGCTGTTAGACCCTTTTTTTACAGCGGAGATAATTTCTTTATTGGGAAGATTTTTTCCGGGAAGACTACTAGTAGTACTGCGGTAAATTATTTGGGAATGCCCTTCCAGGGAAGGTTGCAGTAAAAAATAGCTGGGCGCTTGGTTTTTTTTCAGGCGAGAAAGTCGCAAGGAGAAGTCTTTATTTACAGTCGCGTAAACGTGTTCGACTTTTTACCGAGGTTTTTCCTGTTTAAATTTTTCAAGAGGATTTTGTGAGTAAAAACCTGACTGGGTTATTCATTACTTTTCAGTGTTTCTTTGTCACATATTCTTTGTTTTTATCTTTTCTTTTTTAATTTTTCTTCTTTTCACCCCCCCTTTTTTTACTTTTGATTTCCAAGTTTTTACTTTTCTTCTTTACTGCTCTTCACTGGTATTTTTTTACACATAAAAAAAGGGCCACCCATTGGGTGGCCCTTTCGGATTAGAAGCCTGACGATGACCTACTCTCACATGGGGAAGCCCCACAC
>NZ_JBGMEK010000096.1:0-13098 GCF_041447265.1 Microbulbifer epialgicus | reverse complement strand
AGAATATTCACACCCTCTTCCCTTAAGAAGCCGGCAAAGCTAGGCCCCTGAGCCTTTTGTGCATTAGCCGAAGCTTCCAGATGTGCCTCATGATTAAACAAATGCACAGCCGCTGCGGTCATAGCACCACGAACACCATCCCCGCCCGTCGCTTCTGATGCTAAAAAGCCAAAACCGGAGACGACCAAAGTCCGCATTGTGGCATTACCTATACCAGTTTCGTTTAAGCCCAATTTTTTTATCGCAGAGCCACCCAGGGAGCTTGCTAAGCCGCTAATAGCCCCTTGCCTGAATCCATCACCTCTAAGCAAGCTAATCCCACCTTGCACAGCACCATGGGCCGCGGCCTTAAAAGCCCATTCGTAGTCGCCCGTATAATTTTCAAACTGGCCACCGACAAAACTGGCTGCCCCAGCCGCTAATGCCGACCAGGCGGCATTACGCAAATCCTCGGAATTCAAGCTCCCTTTCTTTAAATAGGTAATACTGACCGACACAGTTGCCGCCGTTCCCGCAGCCCCCCAGAAACCGGCTTCGAACACACCATAGCCCTCGGCTCCCAACGCAAAGCCACCGGCTGCAGCTAATGCAATCGTACTGAGAATTTGCAGAGCTTCGCTGTCGGTATCATGCGCTGCCACAAAGGCTACAAAGGCCGCGGTTAACCATACCCAGTGTCCACTGGGGTCGCGACCTAAGATTGGATTACCTTCCACATAACTATATCGGTTATACGACAGCGGCCGTGTGATATCCGGTACAAGGCTATCCGCCGAGATAAAGCGTCCAATCACCGGGTCGTACATACGGGCATTCATATTGACTAAGTCCACCTCTTTAACCGTCTCGTGTGAGGTGTAACCACGTAGATCCCCCGCAAACCCCACATTGGACAGCATATTTTCGGACAACAGACTGAAGTCGCTGGGCTTGTTGATTATGGAATTGATAAGCTGTTTGTAATCCACATCATCAGCGATCTCTACTTCACGCTCGTCAACAACAAGCTCGGTATCTGGAGCTTCTTGTGGCAACAAGTGCTGAATCAGTTCGCCATAAGGAGTATAAAAACGGCGTTCCAGTACCTCCATATCCGACCCAGTCACCACTTCACCGCTGCCGATAATATCACGATGATAATAAGCCACCTGATCCGTTTGCAGTGCCTGTTCAACTACATCAGTCGTTTCTTTTTGGCGTTTTTCATAGGTAGCAACAACATCATTCCCATTCCAAACATGGTGGCGATGGATAATCTCTTGTGTTGCACCATTAGCTGCTTTTTGATGCACTACTTCATAGCTAGGGCTCACGTAATAGATAGTCTCCGCATCGCTGTCTTTTATGACTCGTTTGTGAGACCCATCGTAGCCGTAATTCACTCTAATGCCATTGGCAGTGACTTGACGCACCTTATTAAAGGCAGTCCATTGGTAAGTGCGGCCGTCACCGGTCAGCATATTCCCGTTACTATCATAACCATAGGAGAATGTCTGGTTGTCCAGTGTACGGCTAACCAGTCGATTAGTGCTGGCGTTAAACAGCATATCACCGGCACCAGTCTTGAAGGTCAGATTCCCGCGCTCATCGTAGCGATATGAGCGATTGAGTGATTGTTGCTGTATGGTGTTAGCTACGTTAACAGCCTGACTATAACTCCAATCCGTTAATCGCCCCTGCACATCGTAGATAAAGTTTTCTTCGGTTTGGTGCTTGTCGGTGAGCAAATCTTGCTTAGCAGTTACCAAACCCCGATCATTATAAGTGTATTCAATATCTCTCAATACTGTACCGCTGTAGGAACTGGTTGAGATTCGCTCAATTAGCCCGTTCTGATCATTAAAATGCCTAACCGTTCGCAATCCGTTACCAAACAGCTCCCGCTCTAATGCTCCATCGGGACGCCGCATAGTGGCCATCCAGATGTTTAGCCGCCCATTCACTGCGGTTAAAGTTTCCTGAACGCCGGTCGCCAGCGCCAGGTCTTCCACATCAATGCCCATACTCAGCAGACTGTTTTCAAAGTGATTTTTTGATTGTCTATATTCAAACAAGTCATTACGCAGAGCCTCTAAACCTTCGATAGAGCCCTCACCATCGATAATTTTTTGATAGGCATTTAATTCCTGTTTAGCCAGCGCTTTGTATTGGTCAATTTTGGATTGGTAATAATTTGCTGCCTGTTGCAGTGTCATATCGACCAATTGATTTTCCATAAAGGTCACAGGCATCTTGAGAAAGAAGGTAATCTCCCCGCTAATGGGCACCCATGTTTCTCGAGTTACCTCCACCGGCATCATAATCTTGACGGTATCAACCTGGTCAATCTGTTCACGGGTAGCATGCGCGGCCTTTAACTCCACATCGGCCAGCGCCTCCCAAGAGGCAGCCGCATTTTCATAAATTTGATAGGGTTTAACATGACGCGGCTTGTAAGTGTAAGTAAACTCCGTATCCATGCCGGTTGTATCAACTCCTAGTTTTTCCCAAAATGCTCGATAGTCAATAGTCCGGCTTTCCTCATAATATTTAACCGAGCGGTCCGTCATACCGGCATTAACATCCACCGGGTTGCGCTCACCGGCAAAAACGGAAATGTTATGGGTCTCGTAACGTTTACATTTTTTTGGGCCCAAGCCACCCCAACTACGTTTTTTCTTTGTACAACGTTTATAACGGAAATTATAATAATTCCCCGATTCACCAGTATACTCAAAAGTCTTGTCGCCAAATTGTGCACGTAATTGCGCCGCTTTTTCACGCTCCACTCGCGCTTGTTCGAGGTAGCGCTCAGCCATTTCTTGGTGTTGTGTTGCGGTTTTTTCTAGGTCTTGTATTTGACGATTGGTTTCTTTTAATAAGCCAGCAAAATATTGCACCTTTGCGGCAAACTCGATAGCACGTTTGTGATGATATTCAGCTTGACGCTCGAGTTGAGCAATTTTACTCTCAGTTTCAACATATAACTTCAGCAATGCTTCATATTCACGTTCAAGCACACTGTAGTTAAAATCCTTAAAATCCTCTTGTGGAATACTAACACTGTCAACAGCGCCTGTTTGATCGTACTCATAGTGCACCTCCAAACCATTGGATTCTGTCTTGGTAATCAGCCTGCTGAAGTGGTCATAAGCATAAAGAGTGGCAAAACTCTGGTCCTCAACGGTCAAGGTTTCGCTGACTGCCAACCCCATAGTGTTATATTGCCACTCTTTTGTGGCCGCAGGGCTCTCCTCTCTCTGCAACTGACCAATACCGTTGCCAGTGCTGAAATAATGCCAGGTGGTGATGCCATCGGGATCACTACGTTTAACTTGCTGTCCAAGCGAATTATATTCAAATGTTGTCACCTGCGCTTTGGCATCTCGTTGCCAAACCAATTCACCAAAGGCGTTATACCGATATTCCCAAGTTCCCATAGATGGGTCTATCTGTTTGGACTTATTGCCCACATCATCGTATTCGAGCGTCGTAGTTAGACCGCCGGTAGTTGTGGTCAGCAGGTTGCCCATCGGATCATAGCTGTAATCAATACTAAGGCCGTTTTCGGTAATTCGCTTAGCCTTACCATGGATACCCATGTCCGTGACTTTTTGATAATCTACATAACGCTGGGTCGTCGTCCCCCTATGGTAACTGTAGGTGGAGGTGACCGGTGTGCCATAAGGGCCGACTTTGGTTTCCTGCTGCACGCGCCCTACTGCATCATAGCCAATGGTAATCCAGCTCGGCGTTATCGCTTGCCCGTTGGTTTTGAAGTACGGCAAGGTGGTCGCTGTTTTTCGGCCATAGCGATCGTAGGCCGTAAACACCATTGAAACCCGCTGATTTTCAGTGTCGGAATAACCCAATCTTTCGACTTTGACAGCGCGCCCCTGCGCATCATAGTAAGATATGGTCCAGGGGCCTGCCGCTGTGCTTTCTTTGACTTTGTAAACAATAGGGTTTTTATAGCTAAGAGGGTAATTTGGTGCCTCATTGATCCAATAGTTGTCAGCGGAATCGGCCCAGAAAAATTCACGAGTGATTTCGTTACTGTCATAAGACTCTTCTTTAATCGAACGGCACATATCATCATAGTGGGTCCGAATTAGTCGCCCGGCTATATCAGTATGAGTTTCCACACCACCGCAACGGTCATGATAACTAAACAATTCTGTCTGATTAGCGGAGTTCGTCTGCGTCTTTACACGCCCCAGCGCATCAAAGGTTTTAGTCAGCGATCGAGACTCCCCACTACCGGAGCTTGTTACCTTTTCTGCATTACCACTACTGTCGTATTCGTACTCAATCGTAAGACTCAACGCCGATGATGCTTCATTAATCTGTTTGGATAGAAGGCCATTATGATTGTATTGGTAATCCACTTCGCGAACAATACGATTGCCACTGCTATCACTGTGAGTCACCGTTTGCATGTCCGGTCGGCCAAGCAACCACAAAGAGGTATTATTTACGTAGCTGGTCGATGTTACTGTGGTCAGGGTCTCGTAGTCCTGCTGCTTTGTAAGTGTGATAGTCTGCGGAAAACCATAAGTATCGAAATCACTATTGGTTGCTTCCGTGATGCTTACTATATCGCCGCTCAGATCATTCTGCTCTTCCGAACTGCTGTCGAGTACAACACGTACGGTGCCATTCGATTGCGTTAAGATGCCATAGTGATTGGTCTTGCGCTTGAGCAAAACATTATTCACCGTTTCCTCAATAACTTGTTCACGCCCCTCCAAGTGACGCTGTAGATAGAATTGCGAACGCGTTGTGCTGTTGCGTTCGCTATCGTGCCATTCTACAGCAGCGAAGCCGCGAATATCCTCAGTCCGATTAACCAGAAACCCTTCATATTGATAGTTGATCGCATTGCGAATAGCTGTATTACTATTTCTATCGTAGGCACCGGAATCCGTTGTGATCATTGAGACAACTTTGCGATTTTGCGGATTTTCATAAAAGCCGTCAGGAATAGAGGCCGCAGGTTTGTATAGCCCCGTACCCAAAAGATTTTTATATTCAATATCCGTACGCCGACCAAAGCTATCGGTGACCCCCGTCAACAGCGCATGGGGTGCAAAATTGTCATTGGTTACGCAAACTACACCATCAATACTGCGATAACAGGTGTCGGTATAACCATCATTGTTAACATCGGTTACAGGTAAAAACTTGCCGAAGGCCGCTCTTACAGCGCTGGACCGATACTCGGTTGTGCTGCCAAACCAGCGGCGCACAAAGTTTGCATAGGCTTTAACCACCGATGTATCGACATCAATATCAGCATTGATAATCTGTCGCGGCGTTAATACGCTAAATTGGTTCACTTCGTTGTAAGCACAATATTGATAACCGCCGTAAATCACACAAAAATCGGCGAGACCATCGAGATTCATGTCTGACAATGTGATAGATGCCAGTGTTGCATCCTCTCTGTCCTCAAAGGTAAATAAATGGCTAATATCCAGCCACTGTCTGGCTTGTGTCAGTCCAGCACCCGTATTGATTTGACACTGATAGAACTGGCCATTTCCATAACAGATATCCACTAAACCGTCGCCATTCAAATCTCCATAGCGCAGAGTCAGGCTAAACTGGTGCATAGCCTCACGAAATTGACTATCAGCCCAATCTCCGAGCGGCGCTTGTGGCACATTCAAATTGGCCACCACCTGGGGGGTACTGTATTGCACAGCATGAGTGGAGGGGTTGACACTTCGATAAGCACACTTGAAATCACCGAGTAAGGTCAACCAGCAAATATCGAGGTCCAAATCGCCGTCAATATCTTTCCAATCAGGTTTAGGAAAGTTAATCCCTTCATCTGTGGTCAGCGCATGGCGAATATTCAACGGTCCATCCAGGCCAACTAGCTGACCACTAAAAGATGATCCTGTATTTTTAAAGCAGCGATAACTCTCACCAATAACACCACAAATATCGATATTGTTGTCGCCATCCACATACTGAAAACTGGGAAACTCCTCACTGCCAATACCGCCGCTGCTTTTGGTAGACCAGTAGCTCGCCGGATTAAAATGATTTCCTCCACTATTGAGACCACAACGCATACCGCCTTTGTTAGCGATGCAGTAGTCGGAATAACCATCACTATTCAAATCAACCATGTACAAATTGGCGTAATAGCTGTAATCATCCGCACTAGCAGCAAAACCCAAATCTTCAGACCAGGGAATAAGGCTACCGTAACCAGTACCATTATGCAGAGTACACATTAAACCCTTTTCGGGCTTGTAATAACAAAAGTCTGTGTAACCATCGCGATTAAGGTCTGCTGCAGCAAAACTGGGGCGATAGGCAAATCCCACCTCGGGCAAATCTCCCTGAGCCTTATAGTACGATTTGGGGATGACGATCGTTTTATCGGCCGTCGCATCTAACGCTTGCCCACTCGTAGGCTGAGGTAAGTAATCAAACAGAACCGGTTTTAAACAACCGTCACTACCTGCGTTTCCATAACAGCGAGTTAATGACTGCAGTCGTTCGGCTGCTATACCTACGTTGGTACTTTCGTAGTTGAAACGGTATTCAAAACTATCTTGTGAGCCGGCGATTACTTGAATTTTTTGCAGTCGCTTATCCAAAGTGGCTTGTACACCTTGCTGATATTGTGACAGTGCATTAAGTCGATCTTCATACACAAACTCCACACTGTAGCCGGGATAAATGATGCGCATCAATAGTGGCACAGACGTTTCGGAATATTGGTAGGTAATTGCATTGCCGAATTGATCTTCTTTTTTTACCAACAGCCAGTTGGCAAACAAATCAGTAGCCAAGCCCACTCGCTCATAGCGCAAGATATAGCCATCGGGGGAGTACTGCTCCCAATAAATTGGCGTATTATTGCTACCGCCACCTGATATATACTTGGTATTATCGTCCTGATATTTGCGGTACTCGGTGCCCGCTGCACCATTTCCTCCAGAAATAGCTACCAACTTTTTTCCATCGTGACAAAAACGTGAATTGGCATTGCGCTCAATACCGGCTGAAAAACTGTCCTTTTGTTCGTTAGGCGTGCACCGTGAAATACTCGATGAAGAGGATAGAGAAAAACCCATACCCAAGGTGCCAGGGCCGGATTGTTGGTGGTAATTCAATGTCAAATTAGGGTTGAGATTGTGAATACTCGAGGGTGTCGGCAACGCTAGTGAATACGATAACGAACCATTACTAACACTAACATCACCGCTAATATTTCCAATGATGTCCTCTGCGCTAGAAGATATGCTACTGAAAAGCATATATAATGTAACAATAACTATTCCGAGCTTGCTGACTTTCACGGCATTCATCCCCTATCACCCAACTCTAAGCTTTTATCTTTTTATTACTATCAATTCACACAAACAACCTAGCGGTTGAGAATATCTGCGTAGCGAGAACGAAATTCTTCTTCTGTACCGCCCGTCATTTCATATAGCTCCTGCTCCGCCTTGGCAGCCTGCGCATCAGCTTTGAACATTTCTTGCTCCATTTCAGCAAGCGTTTGCATCTGATGCAGCATTTCATCATCTGATGGTAGTGCCACGGGTTTAGAATCAGTGATCAATGAGACTTTCCCCGCTTCATTCTTTGGATTTATTACTTCGTGCTGAAGCTCTGAGAAGTATTCATCCACATGAGAATCACTAGGTGATCTTATCTGCAGCCCCCAATAAGTCGTACCACCAAGCAACGCTACCAGCGCGGCCACCAACACAACGCGATTGGGCATATCAAGCCTCCAAAATTTTAGGGAACCTCTGAATAATTCCGAGTCAATTTGGCAATATTTTATATTCTGTTAAGCATATGATAAACCATACACCAAGTCATCTTTGTTAAGTAGGCCGAAAACCTGCCGAAAAAATTTCTTCCCCAAGTGCATATTCTTATCCCTTGACAGGGACCGGAAACACCTATAATTCATTATTGCCCGCAGTGTAAACGAGGTCGACAGCCGTATTCATAGAACACCCAGAGTATTTTGCATTTGCTAAATTAGCGAGGCATGCCATTACAGAGAGCATTGATATTTTCTTCATTTTTAATTTCTTAGCTTAATTTCGTATTTCAACACTTCAAACAGTGGGAACATATGCACTCCCATTCTCAGTTGTCAGGATTTTGGATTAAGCTGATAAATGCTACTAGTCCCAGTTGATGATAGGGCGTCAGTATATAACATTACCTCCCTTTTCTCGCACACCCAAGAAAGCAGAACTAAGGAGCATACAGCCATATACGGTCAATCTTCAAATAACCATTCTGAATCCCTCTCATCTGTATAGTTACACTACGTCCAGATGCTTGGGCGGTCAGGGCTGTTGAATAAAGCATTTTGGCAAACTCAGGGTTTTCATCGGCATCAACTGCAGCGGCAAAGCCAGATCCTACACTAAGACCAATACTTGCCGGAACGCTTAATGGTACAGGCGTATCAAAATACAACAATATGAGATTATCGTTATTCACATAGACACGCTCAACCTTACCGACGTATTGGCAATACGCATCACTTCCTGAATGGCAGGTCGGTGTCCCTGCCTGCAAATTGTTCGCAATCAACAAGGCTACTACTGCCATAAGCACACTAAAATATTTCATTTTATTTCCATATATTTAACGGTCAATTCAGAAGAAGGCTCAATGTGTCAGCCTACAACAAGATCAAGTTTCACCAAAAACTAAAACTCAATTACACATTGAGACACTAAAGCCTACCCCTGCTGAAATATTGCGGGATAGCGAATATATTAACGCAACTTTTCTCTGCTACATTCTCACTGTTATTCAACAACTTTGGAACCCCCTAAACCTCAATTACTAAAAATATTTCACCGATTGATGCACGAAGATGTCCTTGGTATCAATACAAAAGTCAGCTTCAAAGATCGATATCCTACCTATAGAGAGCTACTCCTCATTGCATGAGATAATGAGCCCGCCCTACCCTGAGTACCTATTCGGTATTGCTGCAGGCAAATCAATAAGCGAGAAGCCAGCCATAATAATCTCTGGATGGACATTAAGAGTATCGGCTACATTGGTAAATACTTTGCTCAAAATTTGATTTTTAATGCCAAGCTTGACTATTGTGTGGCTCTCTACCCCAGAGAACGTATCAAACCTCTAGTCAAAGATGTCAACATGCAGGGGAATCAACTTTCCGTAAGAACTTACAACAGCTGGTACTGCATCAGCGGCTCGGGGACATCCGAAACATTGATCACGATTCCCGGAATATCAGTGGCTATCGATGTTTTGGTACCAACAGGCATCTCATTTTTTTACCTGTGAAGCCATCAGTGGCTCAGGACCACCATCTTCATATCCCTCACTCTCCACCTAATCACTGCCAATGACTGGAGCTTCACCGCAAGTGGCTGCCTCTTGCCTGCTAGCAATACACCAGACTCGCATGTGTCGCAGAAGCAGCGCAGGTTTGTTGTACAGAAAAGGATTGCGCGGTCAAGGAAGTGGGGTTATAGGCCTTTCTGACACCGATTAAAAATTGTATAATTGAGGATCAAGCCCGGATATTTCCGCACTCTTTGAATCATATAAGGTCAGGCCGTTGCCAGATAGTGGGCTGCCCGGCCAAAAAAAGGTTAAGTTAAGATGTTTAGACTTAAAGTATTAATTATTTCAATACTATTCTCTCTTCCTGCTATAGCAGAAGATACGTGGCATAATTCTACAGTTTCAGATATATATCCACTTAGTGATGGAAGTTTTGTAATTATTTTTAACGAAGATTCCCCGTCCTGCTCAACTAGCACCAAGCCTCACCAGTACTTAGTAAAGGTGGGACAAAACAGCGTAACGCAAGAAGGTTTAAATTTAATGTTTAGTGCCGCTTTGGCAGGGGCCGCAGCCGGAAAAGAAATTCATATAAATTTTGAAAATATCAGTGGAAACTGCCTTGTGAATAGATTACGTTTGAGCTATTAAGTATTTATCAGCTATATACTACTGTGTCAGAAAGAAAGAATACACTGCACTCGAGACACGCTGTGAATACATCCCTGTAAGCTCGCAATCGGCATCCATGCCTCATATGGTCCCGAGCGCAGTGTATTCTTTATTTCCCTCTTTTTAGTAACAAAGTCACTTTTGACCTAACTTTTATAGTTACTCTCCACCACTTCTAAATGGAAGAGTAACTATAAACCTTCCCACCATCATCTTTCAGGCAGATTCAGCATGTAAAACTTTTCTAGCTTTTTCGATATTTTCCGCACTTGACTTCAGTAAAAATGGTGCGGCACACGAAGCTTGCAGAACTCCTGCAAAGTTTGACAATTTTATTGGGCACTGATCTTCAATAACACTCTGACCGCCAATCTTTACAGAGGCAACCAAATAGAGACCCTCTTCCAGTTGTGCTGATAATCCAAAGGTAGAATTATTGCAAAAATATCCACGAAAGAGTCATCGTACTTACCAAATAACACATCCTCTACCGAAAAAGTTATCAAAACATACCTTGATCTTCCCGTATATATTCCTATCTACTACAGTATGTTTTTCTACTTTACCAATAAAAACTGATCAGTAGAAACTAGCTCCTCAAAAACGAATTTTTTAATTGCAACAAAGGATGTATTCACAGCGCGTCTCGAGTGCAGTGTATTCTTTCCTTCTGACCCGGTAGAATCTTCATATTTGTACTGGCAATAAAGCGCACCTGCCTCTTCATTTTTCGAATATAAATACCGTTCCACATAGTGCACTCACCCTGGAAGACGGTGTGCCATCAACCCGCCCCACGGTTATGCACATTGGCCAGCAACACTCTCCAGTCATTACCATTGAGGAAATCCAGAAGTCATGCTACTGCCGAGGAGAAATAAGCAGAACCCAATAAGACGCACCCTCGCCTCAGCCCCCTTCAAACTTGCCAGCTGCAACGGGAAGGACACTTCTTTGAGAATCAGTCACGTATTGCCTACGTATATCAGGGCGAAAACATCGGCATTTTCTACATTCTCCAACACCATTGCATCACAGCCGTAGGTATGACAGACGGAGTCAGTGAGTTAATGCAGCTCTGTTCGAACTCTTCATCACCTTCCAGCAGCACAACTTAATAGGGGGCATTCTGCATACACCGGCTAAGTGCATTAGCAACTACTTCTCCTCCAGGGAATTGCAATAAGAGCTAAGTAGAGCCCCCATTAGCTGCTTGAACTCATACGCAGCGCGCTACTGGCTTATCTTACCGCCGGAGTCCACTATAGAACGACCCTGTCCGATCAGCAGCTTGAACTGGAGGGAGGTCAGGATCGGACCCTTACCGGCCAATTTCTCGTGATCCTTCATAGGCTCCTGATGCAACAGGTGGTGCAGGTCCACGGTAACTTCAACATCGGCCTCTTTAGGAGGGTCAGTTACATGCACAATAGGCTCACCAGGATGGACTTGATTCTTGCCGTCGGATTTCTTCTTATCGACTGTCTTAGGTGTAGGCCCGGTCAATGTATTAGGGAAAAATTGTGACGGGTAGCTTCCGCGCAGCGTTAAAAATGCGGTTGCGTGCAGCACTACCCGTGGGAATAGGCGATATCGTGGTTTACTTGATATTTCCAAAATCCGGCCATCAACTCCTCTATCTGGTTCTGCATCATATTGACCAGGGCTGAGTCGAACTGGGATTCTGAGATTTCAGCGAACAGATCGTCACGGAACTTTTGAATGCAGGGGCTTCGCCTAAATTGGAGAGTGATTGAGACCCAGCTAAACCAGCACTTGGTAATATTGAGTAAGCGCAGGAATGGAGAGCCTTCAACCATTGGAAGCCCTCTGACTCTGAGGATGAGAAAACCAGCGCTAGGCGGGCTTCGGGAAATCAGGTGATAAATTTACGTATTTATCGCGACATGGATCTTTTATACTGATCTGACACGAAGGGAATCAGGGGCTTTCAACCCATTGATTTACTTTGATTTTTACTGTTCACTTTGAAGAAGAACAACAAGGTTTTCGGCCTTGTTGAATTGGAGGGCAAGGAACCGTTCCATAAGAGCAAAACACACAGCAATCACCCTTCCTGGGGCTTAGTAACTCGCTACATTTTTTACATTCATAGAACCACTGGCAAGCATTTATCGGCATGGTTTCTTTATGCCTATATCCACACATGGGACAAGTAATCGTAGAGGTTTGATTTATATTTTTTTCGTGCATTTAACCACTAATCAATATGAAAGAATACTTTCATGGCAAATAAAACGGAAAGAAGAATGAGCTGCAATAACCCAACAATAACAATAGACATAGGAATTATCAAACTTAATAACCCCGACTTCCTAGCGGACTTAGTAATGCACAACAAACTAAACGCCATGCATATAAACCCAACAAGCATTAAAAATTTTAGATCTACATATAACCAAACTCTTGAAATTGCTCCATAACTATGAATACCAGCAGCCCATACAGGTAGAACGATTGCGAATCCAATGACGCTTAAGAGGATACTTAACAACCCATGTCCATTTACCCTCACAATACAGCAGCCTCTTTCTGGCAGATTAAATTTGTAGCTTAAGACCAAACTACCCGGCCTTCAATTTATTCAGTAGTGCTCAGAACTTTGTGTCATTTCTTTATCATTAACAAAAAAAAAGAGATGACCCATGACCAAACCCACTTTCGATATGGATGCCGCCATCAAGGCCTTGCGTGAAGGCAAAGACCTCAGTGGCAAAGATGGCATTCTAACTCCTCTGATCAAGCAACTCACCGAAGCCGCCATGAAGGCAGAGCTGGAAGAGCACCTCGCCAGCGAGGACAAGCCCAACCGCAAGAATGGCACCACCTCAAAAACCATGAAAGCCCCGCTGGCAGTTTCGAGCTGCAGACGCCGCGGGACCGTACTGGCACCTTCGAGCCACAAGTCGTCAAGAAGCATCAGACCCAGCTTACCGACGAACTGGAGCGCAAGATCATCGCCCTGTTTGCCTTGGGCAACAGCTACCAGGATATCCGCACACATATTGCCGATATCTATGGCATGCCGCTTTCCAACGGCACCATCAACACTGTTACCGACAAGCTGCTACCTGAACTTCAGGCCTGGCGTGAGCGCGACCTGGA
>NZ_JBGMEK010000095.1:0-13280 GCF_041447265.1 Microbulbifer epialgicus | reverse complement strand
TGCCAAGCCTAGCTTTTTCATTAGCTTGCGGACTCGATAGCGCCCGACTTCAAAGCCTTCTTTGCGTAACAGCTTCATTAACCGACGACTTCCCAGACTCTGTCGGGACTCTGCAAATAAAGCCTTCAAACGATGGCATAGTTGCCATGTTTGGCTATCTATTGAGCTATCACTACGGCGACACCAATCGTAATAGCTACTCTTATTTACCTGCATTACCCGGCAAAGCACCCTAACTGGAAAGATACCTTGCTGCTTCTTGATAAAGTTGTACTTTATTTCATTTCTTTCGCAAAGAAGGCGCTGGCCTTTTTTAGGATTTCCTTCTCCATACGCAACTGCTTGTTTTCGCGTCGCAATCGATCCAATTCAGCACGCTCGCCGGCATCCAGCCTTACTCCGCTCTCTTCCAGCTTCAGCTCTTTTATCCAGCGTCGCAGATTGTTAGCAGTGATTCCTACAGCCTCGGCAGCTGTAGGAATCGAGTATCCTTGCTCGGAGACTAGGGCTACGGCGTCTTTCTTGAATTCCGGCTTGAAATGCCGACGTGTACCTTTTGTTGTCATACTTCACCTCGCTTGGTAGTTTTACCATCTTAGCGAAGTGTCCGGAAGGATTAGACCACTACAGAGTTCAAGTCCATACAATCCTAAATACTCTTTCTGAGAACACCATTACACATAACGAATCACGCGGAATTATTATGATAAACGCAAAAGATAACATCATAAAAGACAACACCATTACAAACAACAAAACCCTTGATATGGTAGATCATTCCCAAAACAAGCTTTGCACCAATAAAGTCAACAACTGGGCCAACAATAGTATCGGAGGTATAGAAACAGCCATGCCTGCATGTCTAAAAGACCAATAACCTGAAAAATATTTGAAACAGCTTGTAAGCAAACGTATTTTAAGAGCACTCATCAACAATACCTGAGTAAGTTCTGGATCTTACATAAGACCCCAAAGAACTCACCCATAATAAGGGAAAGCACATCATTACAATCCAGAATTTGAAAAATCGTTCATGAATTATCACTTTATCCATCATATAACCTTTAACATTGGCGGATAAGCATCTATCCATTTGCCGTTATTTTTTGCTGACTCAACAGCCGCATAAACACTTGCCATTGAGCGTAAGCCATCTTCAGCCTTCGGATAAATATCTATTTCACACGTGGGCAATTGATTTATCTTTTCCACCTGAATAACTTCGAAAAGATCACGATAGATATTTGCCAGTGCCATTGGAAAGCCCTCTGAATGACCATAGCCCATGCGAGAAGCACGAGTCGCAGCAGTAGAGAGGTCACTTGAACCACGCTCTATGATTTGAGTTCGACCATTCATAGGGGTGTAATAAAGTTGATTTGGGTGTTCTTGTTGCCAAAAAAGTCCTCCTTTTTCACCAAACACCCTGAGAGTCAAACCGTGCATACGCCCAATTGCCACAGACGATGCCCAAAGACGGCCTACAGTTCCATCATCCATACGGAAATTCACCATCGCATCATCTTCCAGCTCCCGACCAGGAATTATTGAAGCAAAATCAGCAGAAATACTCTTAACCTCCTGACCAGTAACGAAACAGGCCAAATGCAATGCGTGGGCACCGGCATCTGCTAAAACGGAGGAAACGCCGGCAGTAGCAGGGGAGTAACGCCAGCGTATACTCGGGTTTTCTTGATCCTGAACATTTGCATGATAACCATGAGCAAACTCTGCATTAATCACACGAATTTTACCTAATTCCCCAGATAAAACCATCTCGCGCATCTGGCGAACCAATGAAAAGCCAGAATAACAAAAATTAACTGCACAAATCATACCTTTTGAACGACAGATACTAACGATCTCTTCAGCCTCTTCGACAGTTATTGTCATTGGTTTTTCACAAAGAATATTAAAGCCAGCTTCAAGAAATGCCTTCGTTATTTCGAAGTGGGTGGAATTTATAGTCGCAACTGTAACAAGATTGAGTTTGTCTGTCCGTTTATATTCGTAGTCCAACATTTCCTTCCAGTCACCATATGCGCGACTAGGGTGGATACCAAGGGATTGAGCGAAAATACGCCCCTTATTCGCATCTAGGTCCATAGCTCCTGCAGAGAGCTGGAATAGTCCGTCTACATTCGCCGCTATTCGGTGTGCCAGCCCTATCTGACTTCCCTCCCCGCCTCCAATCAATCCCCAGGTCAGCCTAACCATCTGAAACCTCCTGATTGAAACCAATAGAATTAAGAAAGCTCCTATTGTATATGGCGTCCTCAATTGGTGAGGTATTCCCTAGGGGATCGCAGTCCTGCTCCACGGTACACCAACCACTGTAGCCAGCGGAAATCAACCGCTCGTAAATTCCAAGAAAATCGACTCCACCATCACCCAAATGACAGAAAACTCCCTGTGCGCATGCATCATAAAAATTTGTTCTATTAGCAATAGCATATGCCTTAATGACCGGAGATACATCTTTAAAGTGCAAATAAGAAATCCGAGACATATGACGGTTCATAAAATCTAGAGGATTAAATCCTGCATAAACTGAGTGTCCCGTATCGAGACAGATTTTCAATAGATACGGGTCAGTTTCATCCAGTAGGCGTTCAAGCTCAGACTCAAACTCAATAAATCCTCCAACGTGAGCATGAATACCCACTTTTAAACCATATTCTTCTGTCCCTAAACGAGCCACGGTTACAATTCGCTCCTTAAAGTCCTCCCATTCACGTGAGTCCATGATCTCAGCCTCATTTTCACGCCCTGCTGTAGCGGCCCGGCGCGAAGAAATAGAATCAATTAGCACTAAATTCTCAGCACCGTGCGATTCCAAAGTTTTACAGGTACGTCTCGAGACATCTAACACTTGACTCCAAGCATCCGGGTCATGAAATGGTTGAAATATTACACCCCCTACAATTTCCAAGTTACGTGAGGCAAGCGCATCACCCAGTGTGAGTACATCACTCGGCATATAACCTACTGGCCCCAGCTCAATACCGGTATATCCTGCAGCTTTACATTGATCAAGCACATGAGTCCAATGTGGATTCCTTGAGTCCTCAGCAAATTCTACTCCCCAACAACAAGGTGCAATACCAACTTTGATTGATATCATGCGCTTCTTCCGGTCAACCAATCTCCATCTCATACAGTTGAAATGAAAAAATATACTGCAAATAACCTATATGAATTTAAGTGTCATATCCACGTAATCACAAAGAGATTAAACCTTTAGACCATGCAGCTATAAACCCCGCACCTTGATAACTCAAACTCATTAACCTCCCCTTGCAATATAGGTGCAATCAGCTTTTAAATTAATTTGGCCATCCAACCGGAACATATTGCCAAATGTCCTTAAACTTAGCTTGCAATACCCCTACAAAAGATAATTTTGACGAATCACAGAAATTTACTTAGTGCGAATCCTTAAAGGAAAGAATCTATGTTACGGGGAAAAAGGTATTAGTTCGCAGAATATCTATGCGCTGGATTCGATTTCATATTATCTTCCAGGGCTTTTCTTTTAATATATAGATCACATTCGCTGATCATCCTAATTGCCTCAATAGAATCAGCCAAAGGAAGCTCTGGACACTCAATCAAATTCTTCTCCATGCATCTTTGGACTGCCTGGACCTCATAATAGAACCCCTCAGAGTTTGGGTAATTGAACTTCCCTTCTATTTTTGGCAGAGGGAACTCAAAAGATTTAGAATCATTTCGCGCCCTTCTACCCCCTCTGATTTTTGTCACTGAGATTCGAGTTGGGCAATGCGCAGGAGAATGAACTTTAATCCTCCCTTCCGCCCCATAAATATCTACCTCTTCAGAGCTCTCCACCAAATGGCTCCAGGAAATTATCGCTGTGGAACCGGTATTGAAATGCGCATAAATTAAGCCTGCACCATCCTCCCTATACCCATAGTTATCCAGCATACCGGAAAACTCAAGACCAGATACCTCCCGACCCAACAACATCAAAGCTGCATGAACTGGATATACTCCTGCATTCATACCAGCGCCCTCTCTCCACTTTGAAGAGTGCAATCCTTCATCCATCTTTAAATCAAAACTAAAATCTGCACGAACTTGGCATATCCTGCCAATAGTCCCGGCACTAATAATGCGTTTACACTCCTCTATAGCCGGGAAAAATCTCATCCACATGCCCTCCATACAAAAAAGCTGCTTTTTATTGGCGAGCGCCTTAATCCTTTGAGCATCTTCAACCGTGAGCGCCATTGGTTTTTCAATTAGGACAGGTTTTCCGGCCCTTAAGGCCAATTCTGCATGCTGCCGATGGAGCCTTGGAATAGTCGCAATGTAAACAACATCAACACCTGGATCAGAAACTAGTTCCCGGTAACTTCCATAAGCCCGACTTGCTCCATGGTCTCTCGCGAAATCTCTTGCCCTATTCAAACTTCTCGAAGCCACAGCATAGATTTCAGCAGACTCCAAATAATTAACGGCCCTCGCAAAATCATTTGCAATATTTCCACAACCAATAAATCCCCAGCGCAGTTTTTTATGAGAAGATTTCACTTGGGTACGAATATTGGATACATCCACAGGTTCAGAAAAGTATTCTTCCTCTTCTACTGTATCCGGATCCAAAATTAACTCGGGATGATGAACAAGCATAGTTTGTAGCTTAGTCCAGGCTCTTTCCAGATATTTCTTCTTGATTTTGTTAACCCAAATACAGTTCCCTAGGGGTGCTGGTAGCGGCGCTCGCAAAGTGCCTGAGCGGTGAATCGAGATTTGTTTCATTGCTGTTTTGTACACATCTAGGCTCAACCCCTTCACATTGGCAGCGAGCCCCAACTTCACATAGATACTAAAAAGCAACTCAATCTCTGTCCTAGATATTAATCCCATTTGCTCAGCAACCAGGGAAGTGAATAAGCAATCAATACCCACCGCTTCCCCATGCATCAATCTGAAGGCCTCATCACGCTCCAACCATCGCGATAGCGTGTGTCCAAAATCCATCGGTCGGGATAAATTTTCTTCTTTTAAGTCCCCTGCTATACTATCAAGCATTGCATCAATACAATTTATGAATAGACTATAGGATGCCTTTCCAGGCATGCCGTCAGACTCGAGGAATTGATGTTCCAACAGTGAAACCCCTTTCTCTGACAATACTTCGAGTACATCCTTATTAAATACCACACCAACTTTGATCATCTCACCAATTGCACTTTTCAGTACTCTTTGTGGATTAGTTTTTAAGAAGGTTGGATCAATTATGGTATGCAAAGGACTGTGAAAAGCACCAATCCCATTCTTGATGTTGTGATTTACGCTAACCTTAATACCGATAGATGAGTCAATCATTCCCATTAGGGTAGTTGGGATACGTATCCAAGGTGTATTACGTCGCCATACTGCGCTGACAAAGCCAATCGTGTCTGTTACTGCTCCCCCTCCCATAGCTACAATTGGCTCCCTATAGCGAAGAGGGTTCACCTTCCATATTTCATCAATCATTTTTAAAAGGCTATCAATATTTTTTGACTGTTCACCGCCTTTCATAACTATTGGAATAAACTTAACCCCAACGGACTTTTCCCACTCAACAATACCTTTTGCATACAATCCCCACACCTTGTCATCAACACAGCAAATAATTCTATTCTTTGGCGGCCTTAGGAGTTCAATGAGGAACTTATTACCGGGATTAAAAAGTCCTTGGTGGTACCATATTCTCTGATTGGTTGGAGCCTGACATATTGTATCTGAAACTTGGACGATGGAATGATGATTTTTGTCTTTTTGCACTTGGGCCTTAATACTGGGCTCTATCACCGCGGCTAACTCGAGAACACCACATGCATGATGTAGTCGCGGTAGGCTCTGGTACTTACCATCATCGCCTTCCAGAATAGATTCAATAAAAAGCTTCTTCAAGTCACGGTAATCCTGTTCAAACAAGTAGCAATACCACATCGCTCCCCTTTCTTTTCTTGTAAGCTCAAGAGCGCGATCAAGCCTATCCGGCATAGCTTGCCGACTAAAAATGGGCCTACCTCTAAGTCCTTTCCGTATCACTATGCAGTTTTCTACGCCTTCACAACGGGTAGCCAGAAAGGAGAAACTCACACCCAAATTGGTTTTTAGAGTAAAAGATAGTTTCTTGAAATCTTCAATATCACCAAAGCGCTTCTGTACTGTTTCATCTTGATTCACCACTACATCAACAATGTTGTGGGGAGCAAGATTCCACTTTGCCGCGCAGAGCTCAAGCTCATGGCAGCACTGGTTAAGCAACATTCCTTCGGCATTTTGCTTGAAGACGCTTTCCAAATTGGCCTCTGGATGCGGATTGTGATGAATAAATCCAACGCTTCTAGACTTCAACTTCCATTTCTCATTAATCCGCGCAACCTCATTTACGTAGCTGGCGATATGCTTTTGATAACCAACAACGACATTTACACGCTTCTCAACAGCACTCCTCTCCATTTCACGCAATTTTTCCAAGGAGTCGGCACCAGGCTTTTCCAAGTAAATATTTCCATACCCTTTGGCTACTACAAAATCAAAAATCCTTTTAGTTGATTGAGTTCTAACCGAGATCACAACCAAGTTTTTATAGGAAGGATTTACCTTTGGCATTTGCTCTAATGAGGAGTAAATTTTGAAATCACCAAATTGACCCCTGAGTCTCGCCATCTCCTCTTGGAATGCCATTCCTTTATCGGAAGATGCGACATCACCTAATAGCCAAAACTCTTCAACAACGGCATCTACCTCTACATTTGGCATATTCATTAGCTGAAAAAGATGCAGCCATCCAATTGACTCTCCAGGCAGGCCAACACCAATCACAGTGACATGCACCACATTTTGATTCATAGCGACAATTCTCAACCTCATATCAGCTCAAAGCCACCCAGATCCGCAGAAATTTGGCCTTGCTTCTTTAACTCATTGCTAGTGTTTTCCTGTTCAGCACTCAACTTTTTTTTAACGTATCGAGCCACGACCATTTCAGTCATCTGGCACCTTCCTAGCTCAAAAAAGTTAAGCGGGGGTAAATACAATTAGCTCTAACGGTTTTGGCTTAAAAAAAAAGTGCTCCGATAGCCGCATATCTGATCCACACCAATCAACCACCCCAGTATAATTGCAAAAAACTATTAAAGATATTTGAATTTGTCGTTTTTATTAGGAGGGCTGGATCGATAGTATAGATCTCTCTCCAAAGGCAACGACTGACAAGACAGCAATAAGTAAGGTGTATTAATCCAGACTTGACCTGACAGAGCATCTTTTGAAAACCGGTAACTGTCAGATCAAGGCTGACCTAGTACATGTAATATCACCCACACTCAACACACCTAGCTGGGTAATAAGTGCATTACTAGCCAACCCTATATCCTGCTCAATGTCTGTTGTATTACCAAAACCAATCTGGTTAATTGAAGCTGTACTTGCAAGAGCATTATCCTGGCCCAAATCAGAATCATTCATTGCTCCAAACGGATTAATAACTGCGAAACTTGAAGACGTTGGACCATCTACACGTTGATTAAGATCAGCAGTATTTATCGCTCCCGCCTGATTGATGAAAAATCATTATCAGTGATGCCCTGGGCGCTCAGATATGGGACTCGGCAATATTACAAACTTAGTACACCCCCCTGCAGCGTATGGAAACCCGCTTGTATATCCGGGTTGGCCAGCTGGTGATTCCCATCTTCATTCTAGATAATGGGGGCATCCCATTTCACAGCCTTGCCAGCTTCGCGGCGGTGACTATTAACCCTTGGGGTGATTAGCGGCTTGCTTTTCGCTAAGCTGGTAGGCGTTGTATGTGCCACCTGAACGACTGTAAATTGAGCTGGGGCTAATTACCGACGCCTGCTAATTTCCAACCTATTATTGGGGTGCCATTACTCGCAGGGATTTGTTTTACGATATCGATTTTTATTGGCGAACTGGCATTCAGCAACCAGAGTAATCTACTAACTCAGGCCGAGGCAGCTATCCTGTAGGCACCTATGATTGCTGAAATAGTTGGATTTCTAGTGTTGCGTAATGTAACGATACCCAATTAGCTCAACACTGGCGAAGCAGGGCCCCAAGAGGTTAATTCCGAGCATCCAACCCATTGGCTACCTTAATAAATTGCAGCTCAATTTTAGCCTTAGCAAAAACTAAATTCTTTCTTTGGTTGAGTGCTCCATGATCATTTGGTTACTTTGTACGCCCTCCCGCACTTTCAAACTAACAAGGGCCTGTTTACAAGGATACACTTGCCTTTGAATGATTTCTTGAAGTGACTTCACCACCTTTGCCAAAAAAATGGAATGCCCCCTGCTATTGAGGCATAGGCAAATAATTTCCCCCAAAGCATCCAATGAAATTAACTCTGCTTTTAGACCAGCTGACAAATTGAACCTCCACTCGCCACACAATACCACCAAGTGCTCACACCCCCAAAACATATGAAAAAATTTGATCCACAACAGGCATTTAAATAGTACAAGTCTCAATCAAACCGCCAAAAATACTTTCAAATATACTAAAAAAGAAACCAATTAACCCCAATCTTCTTTAACGCTTAACCTTAAATTCAGGATGAGCATAAAAACAATGGCACTTCAACTTAAAAAATAGTCAACCAGACACCCCACCAATGATCAAGAATCCAATATTTAATAACAAAATTTTATTCACAAACTAATAGCTACAATATAAATCATTGACATCCCTCTTTATAATTTTAGAATACAAAGAACACAAACCAACAAGAGGAGAAACAGTCTAAAACAGGTTTAGATACCGAATAAAGATTTTTAAATATTTAATTCAAAAATCTGCAATCATTTATTCACAAAGAAATGGAGATCACCGGTGTTTAAAAAGCTACTAACATTCACGCTTTGCTCAATCTTATCTGGCCCAATTCTGGCGAAAACCATATTAATTGACGGCCAGCCAATAGAAATCGGGGACATAAATGTCAATGGAACCGGCTGCCCAGACGGATCTGTAACGGCCACCGCAACCAATGATAATAAAAATATCGCTATTTTATTTAGTAATTACAGCGCTATTACCAATTCTGCAAACCCCATTGCCACTTCTGACTGCAACATAGCGCTTCCTTTAAGCGTAGAACCCGGATTTTCGGTAGGAATACTGGATATTGATTGGCGAGGCACAGTATTCTCTGCCCCAGATGCCCTAATCAATTTCCATCGGGAATACTTTTTCTCTGGTAGTCAGGGCCCAAGCCATGACAACAACTGGAACGGCACTGGATTTGAAAACTTCCTCGTAAATGATCGTCCTCCCTTTGTATATTACTCAGGATGTGATGGAGAGGCTTTAATTGCACGAGCAGATACTGCGGCAACGGTAATCGGTGCAGACAGCCTATTTTCCCTGCGATCTGCGGATGTTGGAGCTGAATTACTTTTACATGTTCAAGTAATTCCTTGTGAAGAATAGATAATCATCTTCGCAGCAACCACCCTCCTGTATTTGGTGGGTGGTTGCTACTATATTCCATTGAAAAGGAACCCCAACTTTAATAGTATCAAACCATCCCTGCATAGCAGCAACACGGTAAAAAGGATACATGGAGAGTGGAGAGTGGAGAGTATTGCCAATACCATTACACAGTTTGAACCCATAGCTAAGAATTTAGCTAGACGTAGATTTTTTTAACCCCAACCACTCACAATTAAGCAGCAATAATCATACTTTTAAGTAATTTTTAAAAAGATAGTTGATCAGCCATTCATTGTTGATATGGCAGATTGAAGCCACGCATGGGGCCCACCGGAAAATTATCACGCATTTCTAATAGAGCTTTACGTCATCACTCCTAGCTGCTCGTTAACCTTTTGTTCATACTACTGGGTCAAAAGGAAAGAATACACTTCTCTCGAAACACGCTGAGCGTACATCCAGGCATGCTCACAACCGGCATCTATGCCCTTTACGATCAGAATGAATGTATCCTTACCCGACATCTTTTTAGCAAATACATCATATCAGATTGAGAGATACATTATTAATCTATTATAAGGCTTCAGTAGATGGCGAAACTATAGTTACAGGCCAACTCTTACCACAACATTTAAGTATTTACTATGAAAACTAGTTTATTACTAAGTCTAGCTCTGTGTACCTTGCTGATCACTCACTTCGTTGGCGCTGCAGAAAAAGCTGACCGCGTGTTAATCGGAGGCGTTATCGAAACAATGAACCCCAATCAGCCTACTGCAACTGCCGTGGCGATACACGGCGGTAAAATTATTTATGTTGGGAATGATAATGGCGCAAAAAAATACATTGATGATAAAACAGATGTAATTTCCCTCAATGGCAAGTATGTAACGCCGGGTTTTATCGAATCTCACAACCATGTTGTTGCTTCTGCATGGACCACTATGGGAGTAGACCTGAGTGGTGCTCGCTCAGTAGATGATATTGGTCGAATTTTGAAAGAGCATGTTAGGGCACACCCTAACGAGAAGGGTCCACTCATTGGATTTGGATGGATGCCCGCAAATATTGGCGCCAGGGGCCCAAGAGCCAAGGATCTCGATAAGTGGGATCTTGGTCGGCCAACCATTGCCATTGGCAATGCTGTGCATGATGCAGGATTAAACACTCTGGCACTCAAGGCAGCCGGCATTGATAACAATACCCCGGATATTCAGCCTGGTGTGATGTATTGGGAGCGAGATGAGAACAATAATATTACCGGTCTAGGTATCGAGGTCATTTTCTTCGACGCGTTCATTAAAATTGGAGCCTGGCAACCCGAGAGAATGGTTCCTGAATCTATAGATAAGCTGCAAGGTTTTCTTGCTAAGCAGGGAGTTACCACAGCCATGGTGCCGGGGCTAGTAACACCGGCTGCGGCTGTCAGTTCAGAGCTTTTGATGAAAGACATGCGTGAAATCATGCCCATTTTGAAACGAAGAGCCGATCAAGGTGAAGCGCAGATACGTCTTAACGTGATGCCAATGTTCAAACTTCCGGATGCTGATCCTCAAGAATTCGTCGATTTTACCTTGGAAATGAAGTCGCTTTATGACGATGATATGGTCCGTGTAGATAAAGTTAAAATCCATCCAGAATTAGCCTGGAATCAACGAGGCGCCACTCAACTGGTTCCCTACCTGCCAGAGAAGGAGGGTGATGCGCCTACATGGGGACATTATGGTGTCTCTCCCGACCGAATTTTCGAGGTTGTTAACCGAGCCAATAGAAATGGGCTGGATGTAATTACGCATGCTGACGGAGCCCGCCTTATAAAACGGCTCACTGAAATTATTATAGAAGCAAAAAAACAGTATCCCAACGCACGCAATCGACTTGACCATATTTCTATGATGGATACAGAAACGCGAAATAAAGTCGTAAAACACAATATTCCCACCAATGCCACTCCTATGTTTGTTAATGAGCTTGATGCTGGTTTAAAAGGCGAAGTGATATTTCAATATATGCCCCGGGATTATATTAAAGAGGCCCTAAGCCCCTACCAGGAACTGATAAATCAGTATGACAATGTCTCTTTATCTGGCGACACGCCGGCAGCTCCTATTGATCGAGCTTACCCTATCTATTTAATGCAGCAGGCCATGACCAATAAAGAACCATCTATTGAAGGTTCAACCGCATTCCCCCCATGGCGTCCTACTCTAACAATTGATCAGGCGCTACATGCCTATACGGTGGCGCCAGCCTGGCAGATGCGCATGGAAGATAAAATAGGCTCAATAGAAGTGGGTAAGTATGCAGACATGGCAATTTTTGAAAAGAATCTAAGGGATATTAAGCCAGACAATTTGATAGAAGAGGCCAAAGTAGTTGGAACACTTCTTAACGGAAAATTTACTCACAGAGAAGATCTATGACTACAGCCTGCCCATTGACAGCAGTGTGTTAGGTTTAACTGGTTTTACCGGTGGTTCCATACTGCTCAACCAGATACTAATGCCACCATCATGACGATGCGTAACTGTAAGTGGCGCAAACTTCATGGGTAGTGGGAGAATTTATATAGCGTTATCTGTGAAGGTGGCCATACTGAATACCAAATTGCCTAAGCAAACAATCGGAGGATAATCGATGTCCAAGCGCTTCCTTACCATAGCCCTGGCGTATCTTTGCCTGATCAGTATTGCCAGCAGTGTTTTCGCGCAAGACAATAAGCTGCAAAGCAACAAGAAAATTGCGATGCAGGCAATCAAACTCTGGTTGAGTGGTACCGACATAGATCCAACAACGATTTACGCACCCAATTATGTGAATCATCTCGACTCTGCGACTAATTTAAGTGGCGGTCCACAAAAGCGCAACCTGGAGGAATTTAAGGCTGAGGTGGCGAAATTTCATACTGCATTCGCGGATGTAAAGCTTCTCAACTCAATGCAGGTGGCCGAGGGCAACCTAGTCTCAACTCGCGTGGAGTTAAGTGCTAAGCATATCGGCTCATTCCTGGGGGAAGCCCCTACAAAGGAAACGATCACCTATGACGCGGTGGAATTTGTCAAGATTGAAAATGGAAAAATCCTCGAAACATGGGTCACTTGGGACAAATACGGGTTTCTAAAGCAAATTGGCGCCTTCAAATAGCCACCTTGGCTCGCCTCCCCTCCAACCGCTCTCAATTCAGTGGTGGTTTCCTGGCCCTTGAGTGGCATACATTTGGCAGGTGACGGAATGCCGGTTCTGTCACGCCTCAGTATCGGGAAAACCTCATCTTCAGGACATAAGGGAGTTACCTAGCCTACTTACTGATGCCCCTTGATTGAACAACTCCGGTTACTACTGGGTCAGAAGGAAAGAGGACATTGCACCCGTGATGCGCTGTGAATACATCCCTGTAATCTCGTAATCGGCATCCATGCCTCATACGGTCCCGAATGCAGTGTATTCTTTCCTTCCCCCTGTTTAGTATGCATAAAGGCATTATAAGTACTCGAGATCGGTATAGATG
Source organism: Microbulbifer epialgicus (assembly GCF_041447265.1). NCBI lineage: Bacteria > Pseudomonadati > Pseudomonadota > Gammaproteobacteria > Cellvibrionales > Microbulbiferaceae > Microbulbifer > Microbulbifer epialgicus. The sequence continues at coordinate 289 of NZ_JBGMEK010000095.1, read as the reverse complement.
TGTCTCACCTACGCCTAATTAAAGCGGTACCAATCTTGCCATTGCTGAGTCCCAAATACTTATCCTAAAGGCACTTGTCATAGTGCCGGGGCTGCTTAATGCAATCGGGAGGCAACAAACTTAAGGCTTGTTCGCTTAACTTCCAACTCTCCTTCAAACAGCGTGACTTGATAGAGAATATATTAAGTACTGCACAGAAAAGTAGCGAGTTATTGTCAATTCTGGTGTTTAGCCAGTCTGATCAAGCAGCGCTCTGATCGGTGGTTGTCGCTTCCTCTCCATCCGTGAA
>NZ_JBGMEK010000094.1:0-13966 GCF_041447265.1 Microbulbifer epialgicus | reverse complement strand
GTGAGCTTTCCGAATCCCGGCAAGGTCATTTCCGACCCTGCTTGAAGTGGCGTGCATTATAGCGGCCTCTCCGTGCTTGGCAAGCTCTTTTTGAAGAAATTTTCTTAAGAAAATCAATTACTTGGAGCTACCTTCCCGCTGCTGCCTGAGCAGCGAGGAGGCGAACTATACGGACTTCAGGGGGGCTCGGCAAGAACTTTTTGTAGAAAAGTTTCAATAAGTATTTTGACTAAAAAACAGTCATCTAGCCTGCCGTCGGGAAGGGGTAGTTTAACTATATAGAGAAGCCACTAAACTCCATTCCCGTAGGAAGCACTACATATCTCCGCCCTAATGGCTATTACTTGAAGTTATCCCTTCCCTCTCTGAGACATTTACATCCCCAGCTCTATCTTTTGCCGCCGACACCCTCTCTTCTTTCTTATTGCGCACCTTGCCAGTGATCGCCCAGGTCAGGAGTGCAATCCAGGCCAACCAAGAAAGTGTTGCTGGAACATTCGCAGCAAAAATCTTGGCAAAGTGCTTCCGGTTAAGAAAATAAGCGATGATGCTCGGCAGGAAACAAATCACTAAAAAGAAAACAACAAACAAAAAACCTTTTACGGGGCTTATTCCATTGAGGACCTCAAGGAAATTTTCTGCCAACTGATTAAAGTCTGTAAACATGAGCTGATAATCCCTATTTACTATTTTTAGTTCACTCGCTATCTACAGTCCCAGCCACCTATATTTCCTTACAATTAATTTAAATATTTTTCCTGGAAGTTCTCTAATGCCATTTTCTCTTTCCCTGTGCGTCTATATACGTAGATACTGTGAAGAACCAGAAAAATCATGCAGCTCGTTAAAATAATAAGTACCTCCTGGGGATTACGAATTAATGGTTCTGTCGATCCAGCGTTAGGTCTCGCAAACTTCCATAGAAAGATAAGGAGTATTTGGAACCACCAAAAAAACCAGTTGAAATACACCTCTCCGCGCTTACGTTTTAACCTGAGAAGCCCCAATTCGACATAAGCTTTTGCTGACTCCTCCAGTGGAGCCCACAAGCCACGACGATTGGCCGTAGCGAATCCCATAATCAAAGTGAGCATTGACAATGCAAAGACCAACACTAAAAAATTGTCGGGTTGATTCCTGCTAAGTATCACTTTAACTGCGTAAAAAATGCCTACACCTAAGGTCACAAACCACTCAAAAGCTACTACTAAACGCATGCGCCGCTCCTGACGGCGCACCCACTTGAGAATTGCAGCTGGTATTTCTGCGTTAACCGGTTGCTGTTTCCATATACTTTCCAGTTCCATCCATTGGTTATCTGAATCTGCTCTATTCACTTCTCACCTCCTGACAGGCGGACATTAAGACGCTCTTTCGCTCTGTTAAGCCGTACCGCTATATTAGATTCACTAATACCCAGCACCTCAGAGATTTCCGCATAGCTCAGCCCTTCCAGACGAAGGGTTAACGTCTGCCGAAGCCCCAGGGGCAATTGCTGTATGGCACGGACCAGGCGCTCAGACTTTTGCTCCGCGACTAAACGCTCAGCGGGGCCTGGCTGATGATCCTCGAGTTCCAGCAATTCCTCTTCACCGCTATGTTGTGGTTTTCGTCTGGCTATCTCGGTTACACAGCGATTATGAGTAATCCGATAAACAAAGGTTTTAAGGCTGGCATCGCCTCGGAATGAGGGCAGGGCTCGCCAAAGCCCCAGCCAGATTTCCTGTAGCAGGTCATCATGCTCGGCACTGGAGCGCACATAGCTACGCACCACCCGGGAAATGCCTTCAGCATATTCCGCTATTACTTGTTGAAATAATTGATCCCGTAAGTCCACCGGCTACTCCATCTTCTATGCAAAGTACTGTACCGACAGCACTGAATACCTTACATAAATTCACCTTGCGAGAGGCCAAGCAGAAATATCTCTTATTCTCTGTGGTTTTCAATACAAAGGCGTAGCCTTACCATAATTACGCTACACTGCCGCAAAATCGCCACCTATAGATAGGTTTCCATGGCTAAGATCACCAAAGATGACAATAAACTCGATAACCAGCTCTGCTTCAGTCTTTATTCCGCATCGCTTGCTATGAGTAAAATGTACAAGCACTTACTTAGCGAGTTAGGAATCACTTACCCGCAATATCTCATGATGCTTGTACTCTGGGAGGAAGATGGTATCACCGCAACTGAGTTGAGCCTTCGCCTTATGCAGGATAAAGGCGCTCTCACTCCAGTAATCAAGCGTCTAGAGAACCTCAAACTAATCCATCGAAGCCGTGATCCAAAGGATGAGCGTAGAATTATCATTAGTCTTTCCAATGCAGGTAAATCTATGCAGAGGGAAGCTGCATCAATACCACAGCGAGTGCTTCAAGCTTGTGGCTTAAACCACCAGTCAGCAATTGATCTTAAGGCTCGGATTGAAACATTGCGCCTAAATCTGAACTCTTTTGGGAACATATAGACTCTCCGCATACCCTATGCTAGGACTTAATTTTACATATTTATTATTACAATCGTCTTCATAGTCAAATTAAATTATCGCAATAACAATTATCGCAATAACATAATTTATTCGATAAAACCGCATTAGGCTGGGTTACTAACCGGCACCGCTCCACATAAATACGATCATAGTATCCTCTTCAATTCAGTAGGTAGATCCATGAAAAACATACAAATTCCCGGGCTGGCGAATTCGTTCTTTTTTACATTGGATTCAGTCTCACTTTCTTTAAGTAAAATTCACAAGCCATTGCTTGAAGAGTTAGGTATTACCTACGCGCAGTATTTAATAATGCTTTTAGTCCAAGAAAAGGATGGCATTACTGCAACCGAGATGAGCTTACATTTGGGACAAAGTAGGCCCGCGTTGAGCCCAATGATTAAAAAGCTAGAAAGCCAAAATTTAATCTGTCGATATCGCGATCCACAGGATAAGCGCCGGGTATGTATCAAACTCACCGATAGGAGCAATTCGGTCTTGAGAGAAGCCGAGTTAATACCAGGGGAGGCTCTTCGTGCTTGCGGCTTGGATTCTCAGGCAGTATACGAGTTAAAATCTCAAATAGATGCGATCTGTCAATCTTTATGTTCTCCGAGGAAAACCTGTATAATTCCTAGCCGCGAGTAAGCATCAATGGAGGCAGCTACCGGAGCCAGTTAAGTCTAAGTATCACTTAGAGTCGGCTTATCTCTACTTGATTATCGATACAGAAGAACCTTTCTCATTCCCAGGTAATTTAGGCGCACTCACAGCCCAACCCATAAATCTGCGCCTGGCAAAAAATCTACATTAGTACTATGTAGCATCAATTAGCCACCCCAAAAACTCGCTACTTTCACCGTACTCTTAGCAAAAATTTTAGCTACTCTACCTATTAACACTATAAAGATTTTCTATTATTACAAATTTAGTTGCTGCGATAACTTTATTTCAGACTAAGGATGACAACTCAAAACTTTCAGTACCCACTAACGAGGACACCCTCATGCAAGCACTCTATACAGCGGTGGCAACAGCCAATGGTGGCCGTGAAGGCGAAGCCAAATCTTCAGATGGGAAGTTAAGCGTAAAACTTAATATGCCGAAGGAGCTAGGAGGCCCAGGCGGTAATGGCACCAACCCGGAGCAACTTTTTGCAGCAGGCTATTCCGCATGCTTTATCGGTGCTCTCAAGTTTGTGGCAGGTAAGAAAAAGGTAAACATCTCAGAAGAAACAACTGTGCGCGCCGAGGTCGGGATTGGGCCCCAGGGTAATGGATTTGGCCTGGATATTGATCTCTTTATCAAGATCCCAGGTTTGGATCAGGAAACTGCTGAGAAAATTGCCGATACAGCTCACGAAGAAGTCTGTCCATATTCTAATGCAACCCGTGGTAATGTCGATGTACGCCTGCACGTTTCAACTTGAAACCGCCAATAGGTCCAATAATGGTAAAAGAAGCTTCGGTTCCGACTCACCTCCACTAGGAGAACACTTAAGGCACTACAGGAATGAACGAAGTAGAGGAATGAGCGAAGTAGCCCCCTAGTGGGGCTACTTTGAAAAAGTCTACGTCAATATTCTAGCCACAGCTTCAATTTCAATTAAAGTATCTGGTGTAGCCAAAGACGCTACCCCTATGCCGGTTATCGCTGGACGGGAGATACTTAAAAATTCTGCGATAATTGGAACAACCTTAGCCATATGGTCACCGAGCTCACCTCTGACATAAATACGCAGGTGCAGTAAGCTCTCTACGGCGGATCCACCTTCGTCTAAGACAGTAAGTAGGTTTTTTACCGCATTTTTCGTCTGACCTTCAATGTCATTATTTAGAATTTCATAATTTGCATTCCAATCCACTTGGCCAGATACAAATATCAGGCCGCTAGTGGTATCAACTTTGGCCTGGGAGAGCCCGAAAGGACTGCCATCGTAAAGTGTGGATGGATTAATATTTATAATGCTCACAAAATCCCCTGAATCAGATAAATAATTACAGAGGCATAGTAGGTACTAGCGCTTTCCGAATCTATCCAAAGAACCTTGTTACTGATACAAGTCTCAGTCTATTGATTCAGAAAAACGTCTTTTGATGCGATCAAGTATCCAGGTTATCAGCGGATCATTCTTCGCGCCTGGATGGAATGCCGCCACTACTTCATATCCTGGCGGATATTTCTCAAGTATCACCTCATACAGACCAGCGCATGGAAGAAGACGGGAAGGAATAAATCCAATCATATTACTCTTCTTTAAACATTCCATTGCGATAAAAAATGAGGGAGCAGATACAACCACACTTCTACGAAGACCCTGCAATTCAAACCAGGCATCTGCCGAACCTTTCAGGCTTGCGACTCCAGGGCATGTGACCAAAAAATCGAAAGAAGCAGCAAGGTTGGCTATCGACATAGGAGTATCCTGTGCAACTCCCTGATATGCTGTTACGCAAAGATACTTTTCTGTAAATAGGGGCTCAGAGATCAGTCCTTCAGGCACATAGCCCTCGGAGGTAAAAGCCAAGTCTATTTCCCCGTGATGCATCTTTTTTGTCAGCTGTGCACTTTCAATATTGGAAACCAACACCTTTAACTGAGGCATATAGTTTCTTAGATCGCCAATTAAATCTGCAAGAATGATTGTTTGCGTATAGTCTGTAGCTGAAATAACTAAGGTTCTATCTATCTTAGCCAAGTCAATAGAGTCTGGTAGCGGTATCTCGTTAAGGAGCATCAAAATATTCTGCAGCCTGGGTTCTATCAGCCTCGCGTAATTAGTTGGCACCATTCCATGCCCGCTTCTCACAAACAGGTGATCCCCCAAAATCTCTCTGATTTTTTTGAGCTGCAAACTAACAGCTTGCTGGGAGACGTTTAGGTATTCTGCCGCTAAGGATATATTCCCAAACTTAAATAGAGCATCAAGCGTACGGAGATGATGAATTTCCAATTTTTTTATCACACTCTCCTCACGAAGATTCTTGGAAAATTACTTCGGGAACTAAAAATAATGACCAATTCATGTATAAACAGATACCGCAAGCCCACAACCAGTAAAAATTCCTAGTGCACACTTGCGAAACTACGTATCTGTTTCCCGAAATAGTAACGGCCTTAGATAATAGTTAAAAATCCATTCGGCCCGCTGCACCATTAACTATCTGAAAGCCGAGGCGCGCGACTGTACGTGCGGCGTGATCCTCGATATCGAAATAGGGGTTAAATTCGGCAATATCCGCAAGACAGACTTTTTGGGAGTCCAACACGGTATCTAGCAATACTTCAAGTAATTCCAATGGTACGCCACGCCCGGAAGGTGAACTGACTGCAGGCATCACCGCTGCTGGTAACACATCCAAGCACACAGTGAGATAGACAAAGTCGACCCTATTTATAAATTCACGAATCTGAGCTTGAACGTTGTCAAGGTTCCAGCTGCTGATCTCACGATCACGAATAACTTCAGCGCCCAGTTTATCTGCGCGCTTATAAAGTGCGGGCGTATTCGCGTTATCGGCGACACCGACACACAGGTAGTTAAATGGACGGCCATTGATCTCGCACTGCTCGGCAATCTGGTAAAAAGGCGTCCCTGAAGATCCCTTGGGCGCGGGTATACGCAAATCCAAGTGCGCATCAAAATTAATAATTCCCAGAGTTTTTTCCCGGTGCTGCTCCCGCATCCAGCGCGCAATTCCCTGGTAGCTACCAAACGCTATTTCGTGACCGCCGCCCAAAACCAGGGGAAAGTGGCCGTTGTCCAGCAACTCATTAACCCGCGCTCCCAACATGGATTGCGCAGACTCCAGGTCTTCCCGTTGCACTCGCACATTACCGGCATCATACAATGGAAGACTGAAAGAGGCCGGCAGGTTGGCCATGGCCATGCGCAGGACGCGCGGGCCTTTAGCGGCACCGATACGCCCCTTATTTCTGCGTACGCCTTCATCTGAAGCAAAGCCGAGAATGGCAATACCCGGAGGGTTATCCAGTTGCAGCGGGGAAACTCGCTGGTGCCAGCGCTCACCGGCACGGCCATCTTCAGTATCAGTACGGCCGCTCCACAGGCGCATATCAGCCAGCTGTAACATCTTTACCTCCAAGTAAAATCTGTGCGGGTTTCAGCGCACCAATCTCATAGGCCAGCTGATCCGGAGTATCCATTGGCCACAATACCATATCTGCCCGCAGCCCTGGTCGCAGCACACCGCGGGAGCAACAAAGCCCCAGTGCTCGCGCCGCTGATCTAGTCACACCAGCCAACGCTTCAGCAGGAGTAAGGCCAAACAGGTTGCAACCCATATTCATCATCAGGCGTAGAGAAGCGATAGGGCAGCTGCCGGGATTCAGGTCAGTAGACAAAGCTATACAGACCCCAGCTTCCTGCAGCTTTTTCACAGGTGGGGCCTGGGTTTCACGCAGTGTATAAAAAGCGCCAGGCAGCAAAACGGCCACAGTACCGCTCTCGGCCATTGCCAACACATCAGCATCACTAATGTATTCGATATGATCCACAGAAAGCGCACCAGCCTTAGCAGCCATAGCGGTAGCGCCGGTACGAGCGAGCTGCTCAGCATGCACTTTTACCGGTAAGTCGAGCTTCTTTGCGGCATCAATAACCCGCTGACACTGGTCCACCGTAAACCCAATAGTCTCGCAAAACATATCCACAGCATCGGCCAGCTGCTCACGCGCCACAGCCGGCAAGATCTGCTCACAAATCAAATCGATATATTCATCGGCGCGGCCATCGTACTCCGGTGGCAGGGCATGTGCCGCCAAACAGCTAGTCACTATTTCCACTGGGTTGTGCTGGGCCAGGCGGCGAGCGGTGCGCAGCTGTTTTAACTCCGTATCCAGATCAAGCCCGTAACCAGATTTGATTTCTAGCGTGGTAACACCCTCCGACATCAGCGCGTGCAGGCGCGGCTCGGACAAGCGATATAGTTGCTCGGCACTGGCTGCGCGGGTGGCACGCACGGTAGAAATAATACCGCCACCGGCGCGGGCCACTTCCTCGTAACTCTCCCCACCCAGACGGCGAGCAAATTCTCCGGCGCGATGGCCGCCATAAACCAAGTGGGTGTGGCAATCGATCAATCCCGGCGTCAGCCACTGGCCCTCACCATCGATAATTTGATCCGGGGTACAGTCTGGCAGCTCCCGGCGCGGCCCCAACCAGACAATCTTACCGCCGGTAACCGCTACAGCGGCATCCTCTACAGCGCCATATCCCCCCACTATCGAAGGGTCCATGGTGGCGGCATTTACATTTGTAATCAGCAGGTCACAACGTTCTGTCATAAGCTTCTAGCGGCGCGCTTTTCCTTCTTAAACCATAGATGCCCGACTTAGCTGCCGGGCAAAAACCGGAGACTTGAGGATACAGACCAAGGACCCGGCTTGACAGTCATCATTCTGGCCACCATAGTAGCCAGAATCTATCTTGTATATACAACCATATACAAGCCCATGTAGCACTGTACCTGAGTCTATGAATACTGCAAGCGAACCACGCTACGCGGCGATTAAGCGCCACATCCGTCAACAGATTGAGAGCGGCACCTGGCCCGTCCACTTCCAGGTGCCCTCGGAAAACCAACTCGCACAAGAATTCGGCGTCAGCCGTATGACGGCCAGACGCGCCCTGAGTGAATTGACCGACGAGCGGGTACTGATGCGTTCCCAGGGTCTTGGTACTTTTGTTGCCGAGCCGGTGCCGGCCGGCTCCCTTTTGGAAGTGCGCAATATTGCCGATGAAATTTCTGCACGGGGGCACAGCTACAGCAACCGAATCTTGCTGGCGCAGCAATGTATGGCCAATGCCGAAGTGGCCCGCGCCCTGGAGGTGCCCGAACAGGCCAAGGTTTTCCACTCAATCATTGTGCACTGTGATAACGGCCTGCCGATTCAATGGGAGGAGCGTTTCACCAATCCAGCTCTAGCCCCAGAATACTTGCAACAGGATTTCGCCCACACTACACCCAACGCCTATCTTTCCAGAGTCGCACCATTAACCGAGGCGGATACCACTGTCGAGGCAATTGCCGCAGAGGCATCCATTGCTTACGCACTGGAAATAGCCACCGGTGATGCCTGCCTGCAGGTGTGGAGGCGCACCAAGAGCAGCGCGGGTACCGTGAGCTTTGCGCGCCTGGTCCACCCAGGCAACCGCTATCGCCTAGGGGCTCAATTGAGATTCTAGTTACTGATTTATCCCACACGCGTCATCCGGCAAAAGAGCCAAAAACAGGGGCGCTTGAATTTTTACCAGATATTTTTACGAGGAAGCCATGTCCACCGATAAACGCCACGATCCTAGCCGTAAAGTCCGAGCTCCCCACGGTACAAAACTCAATGCTAAAAGCTGGCTTACTGAAGCACCGCTGCGCATGCTGATAAATAACCTGGACGCCGAGGTCGCAGAGCGCCCCGAAGACCTAGTGGTTTACGGTGGTATCGGCCGCGCCGCGCGGGACTGGGAGTGCTACGACAAAATTGTCGAAGTGCTAAAACGCCTGGAAGACGACGAAACCCTGCTAGTGCAATCCGGCAAACCCGTCGGTGTATTTAAAACCCACGCCGATGCACCGCGTGTATTAATTGCCAACTCCAATCTAGTGCCCCACTGGGCTAACTGGGAACACTTCAACGAGCTGGATAAAAAAGGCTTGGCCATGTACGGCCAGATGACTGCCGGCTCCTGGATTTATATCGGCTCCCAGGGCATCGTCCAGGGCACCTATGAAACCTTTGCCGCGGTGGCACGCAAACACTTTAATGGCGAAGCGAAAGGCAAGTGGATTCTCACCGGCGGCCTCGGCGGTATGGGGGGCGCGCAGCCGCTGGCGGCAACTATGGCCGGTTACTGCATGATCGCAGTAGAGTGCGATGAAACCCGTATCGATTTCCGCCTACGTACTGGTTATGTTGATAAAAAAGCGACCAGCCTCGATGAAGCGCTGCAAATGATTGAAGAGGCTATAGAAAAAGGCGAAGCCATTTCCGTGGGCTTGTTGGGCAACGCAGCCGATATTTTCCCGGAAGTTGTTCAGCGCAATATTCTGCCGGACTCAGTTACCGACCAGACTTCCGCGCACGACCCTTTAAATGGTTACCTGCCTAAAGGCTGGACCATGGAATACGCCGCAGAAATGCGCAAAAAAGATGAGGCCGCAGTGGTAAAAGCGGCCAAGCAATCCATGGCAATCCAGGTGAAAGCCATGTTGGAGCTGCAAAAGCGCGGCGCCGCCACCCTCGACTACGGTAATAATATTCGCCAGATGGCTCTCGAAGAGGGTGTGGAAAATGCCTTCGACTTCCCCGGATTTGTACCCGCCTATATTCGCCCACTGTTCTGTGAAGGTGTAGGTCCTTTCCGCTGGGCGGCCCTGTCCGGAAATCCAGAAGATATCTACAAGACCGATGCCAAGGTTAAGGAACTGATCCCCGACAATCCGCAGCTGCACAACTGGCTGGATATGGCTCGCGAGCGCATTCATTTCCAGGGGCTGCCCGCACGTATCTGTTGGGTTGGTCTGAAAGATCGCGCGCGCTTGGCTCTGGCATTTAACGAAATGGTCGCCAATGGCGAATTGGAAGCACCTGTAGTTATCGGCCGCGATCACCTAGACAGCGGCTCAGTGGCCAGCCCTAACCGCGAGACAGAAGCCATGATGGATGGCTCCGATGCTGTATCCGACTGGCCGTTGCTAAACGCCCTATTGAATACCGCCTCCGGTGCCACCTGGGTATCCCTGCACCACGGTGGTGGTGTGGGTATGGGCTTCTCCCAACATTCAGGTGTGGTGATAGTGTGTGACGGCAGCGAAGCTGCGCGCAAGCGCATCGAACGCGTTCTCTGGAATGATCCCGCCACCGGTGTTATGCGCCACGCTGATGCCGGCTATGAAATCGCAAAAAAATGTGCAAAAGAGCAGGGCTTGGACCTGCCGATGCTGAAAGACTGATTTTTTTACCGTAATAAAAATACCGCCGGTGGAATTCTCTCGCGGCTCGATTTTTTTAATCAGGCTGCGCCGCTGGCGCCAATGCAGTAAATATTTTTTGGTGAATTAATTTATGTATCAATTGGAAATCGACCCCGGCCAGTTAAGTCTTGCTCAACTGCGCCGCGTAGCCCGCGAACCGGTACAACTATCACTGGCAAAAAGTGCCTATCCAGCTATCGAAACTTCTGCCCAAACCGTTGCCCAGGTAATTACTGAAGGCCGCACGGTTTACGGTATCAATACCGGCTTTGGTTTATTGGCCAATACCCGTATCGAAAAGCACGATCTGGAAAACCTGCAACGCGCTATCGTACTGAGCCACGCCGCTGGTACCGGCAACTTTATGAGTGAATCCACCGTGCGTTTGTTAATGGTGTTGAAAATCAACTCCCTTGCGCGCGGTTTTTCCGGTGTGCGTCCCCAGGTTATCGAAGCGCTGATGCAACTGGTTAATGCCGGCGTTTACCCCGCAATTCCCGAGAAAGGTTCTGTGGGCGCTTCCGGCGACCTTGCACCGCTGGCCCATATGAGTGTGGTGCTACTGGGAGAAGGCGAAGTATTTATTAAGGGTGAACGTAAAAGTGCCCATGAGGGGCTTAAGACCGCAGGCCTGGAGCCTATCACCCTGGCACCCAAAGAAGGTCTTGCACTGCTGAATGGTACCCAGGCCTCCACCGCCTTTGCCCTACTCGGCCTGTTTGCCAGCGAGGACTTATTTGCTGGCGCCCTGGTTACCGGCGCCATAACACTGGAAGCCGCCAAGGGTTCACGCCGCCCCTTCGACGATCGTATCCACAATGCGCGCGGCCAACAAGCACAGAGGGATGTAGCAGCCGTTTACCGCGATCTGCTCGGCGAAACCAGCCAGATTGGTGACTCACACCAGTTTTGCGAGAAAGTACAGGACCCCTATTCCCTGCGCTGCCAGCCCCAGGTAATGGGCGCCTGCCTACAGCAAATGCGCTTTGCCGCTGAAGTATTGCTGGCCGAAGCCAATGGCGTTTCCGATAACCCGCTGGTATTTACCGACGAAGAAAACCCGGATAACTCCGACATCATTTCCGGTGGTAACTTCCACGCAGAACCGGTAGCTATGGTCGCCGATAACCTCGCATTGGCACTGGCAGAAATCGGCTCTCTATCAGAACGTCGCATGGCACTACTGATCGACACCAACCTGTCCGGTCTGCCGCCATTCCTGGTGGAAAATGGTGGGGTGAATTCCGGTTTTATGATCGCCCAAGTCACTTCCGCCGCCTTGGCCAGCGAAAACAAATCCCTGGCGCACCCAGCCAGTGTGGATTCCCTGCCCACCTCCGCCAACCAGGAAGATCATGTTTCCATGGCCACATTTGCCGGCCGCCGCCTGCGGGATATGGCGGACAACACCTGCGGAATCCTGGCAGTGGAATTACTCGCTGCCTGCCAAGGGTTGGATTTCCGCGCTCCGTTGAAATCCACAGAAAAACTGGAAGCCGCCAAGAAGAAACTGCGCGAACGCGTACCTTTCTACGATAAGGATCGCTATTTCGCCCCAGATATTGAAGAGGCTAAGCAATTGCTAAGCAGTGGTATCTACACGCAATTTATAAAGCCCTGCCTGCTGCCTAGTGGTAACTAAAAAACTGTCGCGACAAAGAGGCCCAGCAGTTAATTGACATTTCATTCATAGGATGTGGAGACAACCTCTCCAAATCCTGTGAATTTTTATTGGTCTGGCTGTAACCCCCACCTTACTGTTCCCAATTCTGGAAACTTGGCATAGCTCCCTCGAGGCTCTGTTATTTTTGCGAAGAGCCTGGCCCTCCTGCATTTTTTCTACTACTAGAACATTTATTTTTCTTTGTGATGAATTTTGCGACAAAAGTGCTAGGCTGATTATTAGACGTTTTACCCGCCAAAAGGCGTGGAGGTCTTGATGAAATCGCTGTCCAGAAGGCTGCTGTATAGCTCTGGCTGTGTACTCGCTATCGCAGCAGGGCTCTCGCTCTCAGCCTGTAACGGATCTGGCTACCCCTGCGGTACCAATGATTGCTCAGCCAGTTATTACGGATATAGCCCTTATTACAGTAAGACCTATTACAACCTGCGCGGCCGCTATGCCCATTGTCACCCCGATGGCACCTGCCATAACGTGCAGCACTGCAACTTCTACTGGGACGGCAACTTCTACCGCCTAAGGCCACCGGCAGTGGTTAACAGGGGCTACCAGGTGGTTGACCCACCAAACCCGCCTTTCCGCGCAAGACCCTACTGAACCCGAAATTTTGTGTTCGCCTGCTTGGCGTACTTAAGGGGCTTGGCCCCTGCCGGGCCTCTCCGGGGGGAATTCCACTTACCGGAGATTGCATTATGAATAGAGCTGTTAAGGCGGTGATAATCACCGCCACGGTATGCACGGCCCTCACCTTGGGGGCCTGCGTAACCGATGGTTACTATGGCGGGACGGGGATAGCCTACACAGGTACCTCTGTCTATCCCTACGCCACCCCCAACTACTACCCTTCAAGTAATATTTACGTCTCCTATCGAACACCGGTCTATCAGTATTACCGGGCAACACCGCGTTACCGCTATTACTATGGCGGTGCCTATTCCTACTACCGTGCTCCAGGATTCCGCGGCTACCCGCGCTACCGGGCAAGGTACTACTATCGCGGGCTGCCCTACTACAATCGCTTTTACTATCCCCGTTCATCGCACTTACGCGTTCGCGCCTATCATCGCGGATATCGCAGTCACCGTGGATACCGCAGTCATCGCGGTTATCGGAGCCATCGCGGGTATAGAGGACATCGCGGTTATCATCGCGTACGTGGAGGGCATCGCCGGGGAAGACGCTAGCCTCCAGCTGTTATAAAAAATTTCACCCCCACCCGACCCGAACCGGTCCCGGTGGGGGGCTTAAATGGCAAAGAAAAATAGCGAACCGGATAAATTATTTCCAGCGACCCGCGCCCGGCAAGCTGGTGATTAGACAATAAATAAAACTGTGAATTAACTATTTCAGTGCCTAAATGCCCCTGTCGCTACAATTCACAAATTGGCGCGCTAATCCTCACTTTGACAGCTATTCCCTCTACCCTGAAAGAAGACACATCACAAGCTTGCGCAACTCATATCAAGTCACGAGGTAACAGCGGTGCAGAAATTACTGCTAATTCTGCTTGCCGTGGCCCTGGCAACAGGAGTTGCCGGTTGTTCGACAACCGCGCCTAAAGGAAGCCCCAAGTCATTAACGCTGGATGGCAAAAAATTCCACTGTGTGGAGCAGGAGCTAGAAACCAAGACCCTGGTGCGCTGTACCCGCTCCGGATGACGGTTAAGTGTAAAAATCCGTATTCTTAGAATGCGGAATTACCCTCGGCCCCCTAAAAGGGGGCTATTGAGCCAGTCTTCTTAGAAGACTGACCGAGAGTTATCCCGCTTTACACTATCAGCGCAAATCCAACCGGGATTG